>VGZN01000412.1 GCA_016872635.1 Planctomycetota bacterium
CACTGGGGCTCGCAACGTGCCAAAACGTTCCGGAATGCTTCAAGGTTTCGCGAGTTCGCCAGCTACGAAGCCTTGGTTCTCCCCTCGAACTTGCCCTCGTCTCGGACATAAATCCGTTGCGAGACTTTCCGCAGAACGGCGCGCTGTCCAGTTGAATTGCACCAAAGAGCCGGCTCAGAGCCTCCGCCTGTGCCGGCTCTTTTGGTTTGATTCAAACCTGTTTTTGTCTTACTCTTTTCTGCGTTTTCCTTACGATATCTTGAGCTTGAGAGCCGTCTCGATCACCATAGATAGGGTTTCCATGGTGAGGCTTTTCGCTGGAAATGCCTCGAGCGTAGAAACCGTGGGTCTTCCTGCGCTGACCGATTCGGCAATGGAATTCGCCTTATTCCGGAATTGAGTTCGCTGATTTGAATGAATCGCACCTCGCGCTCACACACTCAAGCGAGAGGTTCCTGAACCGAAACACCCACCACGCTGATTGCCACCATGGAGTTCACGCCACAATCGCTCATGCAACGCTGCATCGATTTGGAGTTGGCCACGCCCGCTCAAATCGATCGCTTGTGGGCGGAACTGCGCACAAATCAGATATCCCTCGAGGACGCGAAGGGGCTACTTCTGCGAAAGGGCATCCTCACCAATTTCCAATTGGATCGGATGCTCACCGGCGAACGGCTCGGCTATTACTACGGACCGTATAAAGTTCTTTACATGATCGGTGCCGGTACATTCGCACGCGTTTTTCGGGCGGTCCACCGCGATTCGGGAAAGATCGTTGCGATTAAGGTGCTTCGGCGGCGGCACCGGGACCAGGTTGCACAGATTGAGCAGTTCCTTCGCGAAGGCCGAATGGGACTCGAGTTGCGGCATCCCAACATTGTGACGATCTACGAAATCGTCAACGATCCGCGTGCTCCCTATTTGGTGATGGAGTTTGTCGAGGGAGAAACGCTTCGCGAGATTCTCAAAATTCGTGGTAAATTCGATCCGCAGGAAGGATTGAAGATATTGCATGACATTATCTCGGGGCTTGATTTCGCGTTCCAAAAAGGGATCACCCACCGCGACTTGAAACTATCCAACGTTCTTGTTCATTCCAGCGGCCGTTGCAAGCTAGTGGACTTTGGTCTGGCAGCCCTCGCGGATACTTCATCCCCGGAAGCGATCGCTGATTGTCCTAGTGCACGAGCGATCGATTATGCAGCGCTCGAACGGGGTACTTCCGTACGAAAAGGGGATCCACGCAGCGATATCTACTTCGTCGGTTGCATGTTATACAACGTTCTCGCTGGCAAGAGTCCTTTGACAGAAACTCGAGACCGATTGATGCGTTTGAACGTGACTCGGTTTATCGATATTCCACCCCTCGGAGAAGTCGCACCTGGACTGCCTGAAAGTCTCTCGCTGATCTGTTCCAAGGCGATGGAGTTCGCTCCAGACAAACGGTATCAATCGCCAAGTCAGATGTTGATCGATATCGAAAAATCCATGAAGCAGATCCAAAATCCTGAAGACAAAAGTGCAGGTGGTGGACCTCGTGGCACCTCGGTCGAAATGTACGATGCGGAAGAGATCAAGGAAGGGATGGGCAAGACGGTGATGGTCGTTGAGAGCAAAACCGACCTGCAGGATTTGCTCCGAGAAAAGTTGAAGAAGCGGGGGTATCGCGTTTTGGTTTTCGGGGCCCCCGAGAGGGCGACTGCAAAGTTTTCCCCTGATGAGGCGACCGCGATCGATTGCGTAGTACTATGCGCCGTTGATTTGGGACACGAGGCACTCGACGCCTTCAATTTCCTAGCGGGACAGGAGCATACCAAGCACATCCCTGTTATCATGCTGGTGGATCCAAAGCAGCAGCATATCATTCGGGGAGCAAGTACCTCGAGCAATCATGTGCTCTTGCCGATGCCACTCAAGGTTCGTGAATTGAGACAGACGCTAGTTCGGTTGATCAACAAGCCTGCTGCTGACTCCATCGCGAGCTAGTTCCTAGCTTTCATTGTTCTTTTGACGGGAGTCGTCCGTATGGTGCTTTACCGACGGTGCCTGCTTTTTCGTTTCGGCGTTTGTTGTTTTGGCCTTTGGTACTTGCTCGGTACATCCCGGGTTATGTCGCAGGATGTTTCGCCGCAGTCGGCCAAAGTGACCCACAATCTGGAGTCGTTCAATCCTCGCGATTGGCTGCCAGACTCGATAGTTCTCTTCGCCCAGATCGCTCCCGTGTCCGAGTGGATGGACCGCCCACTTCGCGAATGGTTGGTAGAAACGGACGCTTTCAAAAAGATCTGGCGTTCGCCGGAAGTGATGAAAGCACGAGGTGGCATAACGGTTGCCGAGTTCGCAATCGGTTACAAGCTCGATCGGCTTTTGAGAGACCTGACAGAGGGTGGATTCTATGTCGCCATCGATCGCGAGACGAATGGTGTGGTGTTATTGACGAAGACGAAGGGTGAAGAATGGCTGTCGAAGTATCTCGAAAAAGCCCTCGACTATGTCCGTAAGGATGCCAAGTCCAAAAACCAACCTGAACCGATTAAGTCAGCGGAGTATCGAGGGATCGAGGGGTACAAGTTTCAAAACGGTATCTTCGCTCCCATGGGGCCATGGCTCTTGATCACAAATCAAGGTGAACTGGCAAAAGCTGTTATCGATCGTATGATCGAACCAAGCTTGCCCTCGCTTGGGCAGGCTCCGTGGATTGTTTACGCGGATGCAGCGAGAGTTGAAGCGGCTAGTTTTAGCGAAGCGGCCAGCGCGAGTTCTGATCGCGGTGACTCGGCCACGAAGCGATTGGTGAACCTTGAAGTGGACTTGACAACGATTCGGTCTGTCATGGGACAAAATGATTTGTTCAGCCCGCAGGCTAAGGATTTTGGTGCCGAATTGATTCTCGGTGGTGTGCTCTCGGTACTTCGCAATGCCCCGGTGGTTGCTGGGAGCATCGACATGGATGCTGCAGGGATTTCGATCGCGTTGAGTGCACCTTTGGATGAGAAATGGTTCGAGGATTCTCGCGAATACTACGTCGGACCCGCGGTGTCCGGTCGAGCTCCTGCCGCCTTGAAAATGGACAGCATCGCAACGCTCGGAACCTACCGCAACCTTTCCGAGATGTGGTTGCGGGCAGGCGATCTATTCAACCAAAACGTGAATGATCAACTTGCTCAAGCCGACAATACTCTGACAACTTTGTTTTCCGGCAAGGACTTCGGGACAGATATTCTCGGGGCCATTGATCCGGAACTGCAATTGATCGCGAAGCAGCAAGTCTTTTCCAACGACGAGCTTCATCCGACGGTTCAGCTACCTGCGTTCGCCCTGGTTGCAAAACTGAAAAAGCCCGATACGATGCAACGCGAATTGAAGAGGACATTCCAAAGCTTTGTTGGATTTTTAAACATCGTCGGTGCCCAAGAAGCTCAGCCGCAACTCGATTTGAGCATGGATCAAGTTGGAGGCAACCCGATCTTCTTCGCCGAATATATCCGTGATGCAGATCGGCCTTATGAGAATGGCCTTCCAATCCAATTCAACTTCAGCCCGACTCTCGCCTTCATGGGCGACCATGTCATCCTCGCCAGTTCCGTTCCACTAGCCCGCGAATTGCTCGATGCAACGTTTTTACCGACCGCGACTGACGGTCCCTCGAAGGATGCGCACACGTTACTTCGTATCGATGGTCAGGCCGTAAAAGCGATACTCGAATCCAACGCGAATGCGATGATCACTCAAAATATGCTTGAGAAGGGGCATAGTCGGGCTGAAGCGAAACGAGAGATTGAAACGCTTCTTGGAGTGTTGAGTTTGTTGAAAAGTGGTAACGTCGAAATGTCTTTTCAAAACAAGGCTACTATATCATTGCGGGTCGACGCGATGATCGAGTCCAAATGACGTGAAGGCACACCGTTGAAATGGTCCGAGTGCGATGAACGATAAACGAATTGAACAGGCGCGTCTCCGAGTTTCACAAAAGCTCTCGGAAATCGATCCCGAGATCGCTTGGCAGCCATGGCAAGCCTCTCCGGAGAGCCCGTGGAATGCAGAACGGGCCAGGCTTTTATTTCGCCGAGGTGGCTTTGGGGCCAGTCCAGAGGATCTGGAGTACGCGATCAAGCATTCACCCAGCCAGGTCGTCGATAGGATGCTAGGTGATTCTGCGGTCAAACAGAAAGAGGATTTCGAACGGGAATCAAACCAGATTGCGTCTTCGGTTCGCGCCGGTGGCGATGCAGAGCGTTTAGCGTCGTGGTGGTTGCATCGAATGATTCACTCACCGAGCCCGTTGGTCGAGAAATTGACATTGTTTTGGCATGGGCATTTCGCGACTGGCGCCGACAAAGTCACCGATTCTGAGTTGATGTACTCGCAGAATCAATTATTCCGAAAGCATGCCAGAGGGGATTTTCGGGAATTAGTCCACGACATCTCCAAGGATGCCGCGATGTTGATCTATCTCGATAGCGAGAGCAATCGAAAAGCACACCCGAACGAAAACTATGCACGTGAACTCATGGAGCTGTTTTGTTTGGGGGAAGGCAATTACACCGAACAGGATGTTCAAGAGTTAGCCCGCTGCTTCACAGGTTGGGAAGTGCGTCGAAAAATGTTTCGATTTAACCCTTACCAGCACGATTCCGGAAAAAAGTCATTGCTCGGCGCCGAGGACATTGAGTCGGGAGAAACAGCGATTGACGTTGTGCTGAGGCAGCAGGAAATGCCCTTTTTTGTGGTGGGAAAGCTGTTCCGATTCTTCGTTTGCGATGAGCCCTCTCCCTCAAAATCCTTGTTGCAGCCATTGGTGAGCCGATTCATCGACTCGGGGTATAAAACAGAGGCCGTGGTGCGTCAGTTGAAGACCCCCGAGGTCATCATCCGCAACGAAAAGCGGATGTTGCAGGAGGCGGTCGACGCCCTCATGGACAACGGCCGCCACGGCCGGGCAGTCAC
>VGZN01000413.1 GCA_016872635.1 Planctomycetota bacterium
TGAGGATGTTCCAGTGGAGCAGCGAAGTCAATTGAGCGAGGCCAAGTAACCCGGACCTGCCAGTGCCGGTTCCAATCTGCGTGACGCCGATCCAAAACAAGCAATCAACAGCTATTTAGCAACAACTGCAAGCATCAATTCCATGAGCCTTCAATACGACAAAGAAACCATAGTGCTGCCAAGCCAGTGGAAGAACAAGTCGCCGATCCTGTTTGCCGCGGGACTGGCCTTGTTGGTAACTGGTGCTGTGTTCGCGCTGTTTACGCAAGGCGCTGACAAATCGGATGGCGTGGCAGCGTTCAAGTTCGTAACGCATTCGTACTTGGCTAACTTCATGTACGTCATGACGATCGCCTTGGGGGCTTTGTTTTTTATCCTGGTGCAGTTTGTTGCCCGCGCTGGATGGAGCACTTCGATTCGTCGGATTGCGGAATTGATCATGTCGACGATTCCCTTCTTGGCGGTGTTGTTCGTTCCAATCATCGTTTTGTTGTATGCCAGCAGCGATTCACTCTACGAATGGAATGTTCGCGAGAATGTTCACAGCAGCGTCATCAAGTCCAAAATTGACGTCGGTTATCTGACCAAGAACTACTTCACGTTGCGGGCTTTTTTGTACTTTGGTTTGTGGGCTATGATGGGGGCTTGGTTCTATTCCCAAAGCCGAAAGCAAGATGAGTCGGGCGATATCGAGCACTCGCTTGTACGGCAAAAATGGAGTGGGCCTTGCATCATGATTTTTGCCTTGTCGGCTAGCTTCGCAGCATTTGACTGGGTGATGAGTATCGACGCGGACTGGTATAGCACGATTTTCGGCGTTTATCTCTTTGCGGCCGGGATGATGGCATTTTTCGCGACGATGATTCTAATCAATGCGGCGCTGCAGAAGGCCGGCAAGCTTCAGAACTTGGTCACGGTGGAGCATTTCCATGACATGGGCAAGTTCATGTTCGGTTTCATCATGTTCTGGTCGTACATCGCTTTTTCCCAGTTGCTTCTCTACTGGTATGGAAACATTCCGGAGGAGACGTATTGGTTCGCGGTCCGATTAAAAGATGGGTGGCAGTACCTGTCATACGGGTTGATTCCTCTGCACTTCGCTATTCCATTTTTGGGCACGATGAGTCGGCACGTTCGACGCCATCGGTCAGGATTGGTGTTTTGGGCGGTTTGGGTTTTGGTCGTTCATTGGCTTGATATGACCTTCTTGATCATGCCGAACGCCGGTCCGTTCAATTTGATCCCGCTCGCAGGGCACCTTTTGGGTGGCCTTGGAATGCTATTGATATTTTTTGCGTTCTTCCTGGTTCGTGCCTCGAATGTCCCGCTTGTTCCAATGCGTGACCCGCGCTTGCCGGAATCGCTAACTTACGCAAACCCACTCTTGTAATTCATTGATACGGGAAGACTCGGAGGCTGGAAACCTATGGCACGCTACGACGACCTCAACACGAACATGATCGCGTATTCCGCGGTCCTTAGCATCGTGGTATTGGTGATCGTTTTGCAAGGGACGCAGGCACTTTGCTACAACATGGTCAATTGGGCCGACAGCAAACACACGGCATCTGGCCTGGACAAGCCGAGCAAAGTGAAGAGTGAACAACTAGAGTCACTTAACGGGTATGGAAAAGCCAAGGTTGTCGACGAGTCGGCACCTCCTCCGGCGAAGGGTGAGCAACCCAAGATGAAGGAAGTGATCCATATTCCTGTGATCGAGGCGGAAAAGGCGGTTATCGAGGAGTTTGGGGCAACCGCACCTGCTGGAACTTAGTCAACCAACAATTTATGAATCGGTACTTGGTCCTGAAAATTTGGTCGCTCCTCTTCCCAGCCTTGGTGGCTGGACTGGTAGAGGACCGGTTATTTGCGGACTACGACTATGTGGCCAACTCGCTCCCTAAGGAAATGGAAGGGGTGAGGGTTGATGAGAGACTTGGGGCCGAGGATTTGCCTCTCGATTTGCGTTTCCGCACTCATTCTGGGCAACCGATCAGTCTCAAGGAGGTGTTAGGTCGTGACAAACCGGTAATCTTGACGCTGAACTACAGCAATTGCCCGGGACTTTGTGTGGCCCAGTTGAACGGTCTTCTTCGCGGCCTCAATGAAGTGAACTCGCTCAGTTTAGGTCGTGATTTTCAGGTGATCTCCATCAGCATCGACCCGCGGGAGTCAACCCAAAAGGCTGCAGGAACGCAGAAGCGGTATTCCCAGGACCTTTTTAAGCAGCATCATCCCGAAGGTTGGGAGTTTTGGACTGGGGAGTCGAGTAGCATCGCGAAATTGGCGGATTCGGTCGGTTTTCGCTACACCTATGACGCTAAACACGACCAGTACAACCATCCTGCCACAGCCATTTTCATCTCGCCGGATGGACGCATCACCCGGTACTTATATGAGCTAGGATTGACTGGAAATACGTTGAAAATGGCCATTGTCGAGGCGGGTGAAGGCCGAGTTGGTTCGTCGATGGACATGATCGCGTTGTGGTGCGTTCACTACGATGCGATGGAAAATCGGTATTCTTCAAGCGCCCGCAGACTACTGTCGATCGCCGCGGGGATTTTCGTCGCTGTCGGATTGACCGCTTCGATTCCTTTCTGGTTTTTCCATCGCAACCGAACGGCACGTGGTTTAGAAGCCGAAAATTCGGATCCTCGCGGACTTGCTCAGGTCGATTTGAATGCTGCCGAGACCGCCTGCGTGGCTGGCGAGACGAATCGTCGCACGACATCCGATACCAACTCAGATACGATACAACAATAAACTTCTATCCTATAAATTCGATAGTGTCAGATATGTCATTCATCCTTGCCGACAAAGTAGCGCCTTATGCGTGGTTCCCAGATGGAGCGTCCTCGTTTGCTCCGCAAGTGGACTATTTGTTCATCTGGATTCTTTGGATTTGCATCGTGTTCTTCATTCCGATCGTGATTGCGATGGTCTACTTTATGTGGGCTTTTCGCGACCGCCCTGGTTATCGAGGCTCACCCGAAGCCCTTCACAACACTCCGCTGGAAATCACTTGGACGGTGATTCCGACCGCGATCGTCGTCTGGGTTTTCTGGGAGGGAGCCGTCGGGTATTTGGACATGTCCCGGATTCCCAAGGGGACGGTGGACGTTAACGTGACTGCCAAGAAGTGGGTTTGGTCGTTCAAATACGAAAATGGGGGCGAAAACTCCTTCGAGAAGATCGGCTCCGTCGATTACCCAAAGCTCGTTTTACCGGTCAATCAAGATGTCAAGCTGATCATGCGATCGGAGGATGTTCTTCATAGCTTCTACATCCCCGCGTTTCGGGTGAAGCGGGATGTGGTTCCGGGGCGTTACAATTACATGTGGTTCCGCACCACTAAGACTGGGACCTACGATTTATTCTGCACCGAATATTGTGGCGATAACCACAGCAAAATGATTGCCAAGGTTGAGGTCGTTTCCGAAGAGGAATACAAGAAGGCATTGGAGAAGGCAGTTCAAGAGCCCGAGGACCCATTGGAACGAGGCAAGTTGCTTTACAAGAGGCTTGGTTGTTCAACGTGTCACTATGCCGGTGACGAAGGGGCGAATGGACCTGGTCCAAGCTATAATGGGTCGTGGGGTAAATCGGTTCCTCTCGAGTCGGGAGAATCTGTACCATTCGATGAGAACTATGTCCGCGAATCGATTTTGAATCCTCCAGCGAAGAAGCGTAAGGGGTACGGAGCTGCGTCCCCGATGAATAGCTACGCTGGAAGAATCAAAGACGAACAGATCGATGCCTTGATCACCTTTATGAAGTCCCTCGAAAACGCTCAGCCCAAGACTGGCAAGTAGTTTTCATACGGCAGGTTACTGATAGGAACAAAACACCACCGCTAGAGTTTTTACTCAAAACGACAGGTTGGAAATTAACATGAGTGTTGCAGATCGACCAATAGTTTCGCCAGCGTCCGGGGAAGTCTCAACCTACCCCGAACATCACTTCCTAAACCATACCCACGGTTTCCTGAGTTGGGCATTGACCCTTGACCACAAACGCATCGGTTTGATGTATTTGGTCGGTGTCATGTCGTCTTTTGCCTTGGGGGGTGTGTTTGCATTAGCGATCCGACTGCATTTGTGGAATTTCAACGATGGATGGTTGTCGAATCAGACCTACAACCAAGTGTTCACACTCCACGGCGCGATCATGGTTTTCTTGTTTATCATCCCTAGCATACCTGCAGCCCTTGGCAACTTCTTGTTGCCGATCATGCTCGGGACCAAAGACGTCGCTTTCCCGCGATTGAACCTGGGTAGTTTTTACCTATGGGTGACCGGCTTGGTGTTGTTCTTGACCGCATTGTCGATCACCGGATTGGATACAGGTTGGACTTTTTACACCCCTTACAGCATCGAAACCCAAAAAGGTGGTGCTGTTCTCGCAGCGACGTTCGGCGTTTTCGTCCTTGGTTTTAGTTCGATCTTCACCGGTTTGAACTTTATCGTGACGATTAACACGATGCGTCCACCCGGAATGACATGGTTCCGCATGCCTTTGTTCCTCTGGGCTACTTATGCGACATCGATCATCCAAGTGCTCGCGACGCCCGTACTAGGGATTACTGTTTTACTCCTCTCTGCTGAACGTCTCCTCGGGATCGGGATTTTCGATCCGAAGCTCAACGGCGACCCCGTGACCTTCCAGCATTTCTTCTGGTTCTATTCTCACCCCGCCGTTTACATCATGATTCTGCCTGCAATGGGAATCATCAGTGAATTGATGAGTGTTCACTGCCACAAAGGGATCTTCGGATATCGAATGATCGCTTATAGCTCGATCGCGATTGCACTGTTTGGGTTCCTGGTTTGGGGACACCACATGTTCACCTCGGGGATGGCCGACGTGACAACCATCGTCTTCAGTGCGTTGACGTTTACCGTTTCCATTCCATCGGCGATCAAGGTGTTCAATTGGTTGG
>VGZN01000414.1 GCA_016872635.1 Planctomycetota bacterium
GTTTCTATGCGATGGAATTAAAAACAGGAAATTTGGTGAATAGCGCGCGGCTGTCGTTCACTCCAACAGGAACTCCCGTCCCTTTAAAGACCCGAGTGATGGTCCCGTCAATCGGTGGAAGAATCATCGGGTACGACATGGAAAAGCCCGTGATCGAACCTGTCATTTTGCGAGCAGGGGTTGAAAATCGGAATGGAACGGCGATGTCGCCGGACGGCGATTTTCTGGCTTGGGCTTCCGACACGAGTTTGTTCCTCATCCACAACGAAAATGTTCCCAAAATGTGGTCGCGCGTAAACGCAGGCGCACTCGTAGGCTCCCGCCCCGTGGCCACGTCCAAAGGCTTTGTCTTCGTCGGTAACTTTGGGACAGTGATCCATGCGAACACGAACCGTACTGGCTCGTACCAATGGAGAGCTAACCTAGCAATGCCAACATCACGCTCTCCTGTCGTTGGTAGAGACCATGTTCTGGTTCTATCAGACGACGGTCGGCTCGAAGCTTTGGATTTGGAAACCGGAACTCGCGCATGGCCGAACATGGCTGCGAATATCAATCGCATCCTTGGTGTAGGTAAAGAGACGGTTTACGTTCGCGATTCCGGAGGAATGTTAGCAACGCACAAACTCTCTGATGGCTCGCTCGTCGCGAGAACTAACTGCCTGCTCCAAGGCATCATTCCCAACTCAATCACGGATCGCTTGTTCGTCGTAAGCCGCGATGGGCATTTGACGTGCATGCGTGAAAAAGGGGCCGTTATGCCCACCATGTACAACATAGCCTCCATCGATGATGGCGACACTTCAAAGACCACGCAAAAAGCAGCCACGGGGGCGACCGCCAACCCAGATCGTAGCGGCGACGATATCTTCGGCGCAGAACCGCAGGAAGCTGCACCGGCTAGTAATTCCAAGGATCCGTTTGACCCGTTCTAGCGAGTTCGATTCCCCAACTCAACACCAAGCATGGCTTTTTGTAGTCGGGGCAAAACGGTGCTGCGCGTGGGGGATGGCGAGTCAAGTCAAACTCGTAATTTGTTTCCGATCGATTTCTGCCTACTAAATCTAGTAGGAACTCGCATCGGGGCAACTCTGCTGTAGAATCTCACCCCGCCGAGTTGTTCGAACAAGTCGCCGGTGCACTCTAGCGGAGTGCTGGAATTGCGGACAGTACGTATATTATTAGGTTTTCTAGCGACCTTGTGGTCACCAATGATCCATTGCATAACCGCATCGGTTGAACTCTTGGTTGAACAAACCTTGCACTCAAACCGCTGCTGCTGGTGTTCACAGTTCGGAACGCTTCAGTGCTGGGCCGTCAGGTATTGATATTTGCAATTGGCTGGTTGATCGTTGCTGTTGGACAGTGGTTGGGTTGTGACATAGGAGGATAGGCATCGTGGTGACTGGACAAGGTCAGAAACGGACTCGCAAGGATGGTGGCTTCAGCAAGGGGGGCCCGGGTGAGTCGGAAGCAAATGCCTCGAGTATCCTCGAGCGATCTCCTCCCTATGATTTGACCGCAGAACGTGCAGTTATGGGATGCATGCTTCTCAACCCGGATGTAGTCAACGATCTGTCGCTATTGCTGAGGTTTGAAGATTTTTTCGACGATGCGCATCAGAAGCTCTATCGAGCAATGGTCAACATGTTTGACAGCGGTAGAAAGATCGACATCACACTCCTCGTCAATGAGCTTAAGAGTTCCGGAGATTTCGAGTTGGTCGGTGGTGCGGCATATTTAGCACAACTCGCGAACAGCGTTCCAAATGCAGCGCACGCGATCTATTACGGCGAAATCGTCCGTTCGAAGGCAACCCTTCGTCGCTTGATCGATGCTTCGAGTTCCATCCTCAAGGATGCCTATGATGAAAGCATCGATTCCAAGCAATTGATGTCCCAAGCGGAACAGCGAATCTTTCAAATTCAAGACGAGCGGAATGCCAGCCAAGCTAGGGTTGTTTCGGATGTTCTTACAGATTCCCTCAAACGCATCGATTTGCGGATGCAAGGTGAACAGCTTGCCTCCGGCGTACTGACCCATTTCACCGATTTCGATCAAATGACTGGTGGATTGCACAACGGCGAACTGATTATCCTTGCCGCTCGGCCCAGTATGGGAAAAACCGCATTCGCGATGAACATCGCCGAACACGCAGCGATGAAAGAGAAATCGCCGACACTGTTCGTAAGCTTGGAAATGAACTCGATTGAATTGGTGGACCGTTTGCTCTGCTCCGTGGCAAGGGTAAACGGATCGCGTCTCCGTGTCGGGACGATCACCCAAGATGAGCAAAAACGCATTCTTGCCAATGCCGCTGAAATCAGTCTGGCACCATTGTACATCGATGATACCCCCAGCCGTACCGTGAGTGAAATTGCGGCCGTTGCGCGTCGCATCACGCAACAGGAAACCAAAAAGCCTGGAGGCAAGCCGCTGGGACTGATCGTGATTGACTACCTCCAGCTGATCGAGCCTGATAGCCCAAAAGACCCTCGCCAAGAACAAGTCGCAAAGATCGCAAGGCGTCTGAAGATGCTCGCTCGGGAGCAAAACGTTCCTGTTCTTTGTTTGTCGCAACTCAACCGACAAGCAGAAGATAGCAAGGACCACCGCCCACGATTGAGCCACTTGCGCGAATCTGGAGCTATCGAACAAGATGCGGACGTTGTCATGTTCGTCCACCGTGAGGAGTATTACCGGCGCGCCGAGGAAGCCGCCGAAGTGGCCGGGCAGGCCCAGATCATTATTGCCAAGCAGCGGAACGGGCCCATCGGCGACGTCGAATTGGTTTGGGAAAGGAACTTTACCCGCTTCCTTAATAAGGCGGCTGAATACCATGAGGATTTTGCGGGCATGCAGAACGATTTTTCCACCCCAGGTGGGTACTAAGGCACTCTGCAATTTACCTCCGAGGGTTTATTCTGGTCTCATCCAGAACATTATTCCTTACCGTTGCCACTTATGACCCAACCGTGGAACCCAGAGTCGTGGAAGCAGTTTCCGGCGGCTCAACAACCCAGCTACCCAGACCCGATCGAGCTGAAACAAGCCTTGGGCCAGCTTTTTCGTTTACCCCCGCTAGTCACCAGTTGGGAGATCGACCATTTGAGGGACGGGATCGCTGACGCCCAGCGGGGGGATGCTTGGTTGCTACAGGGAGGCGATTGTGCGGAGACCTTCGACGAATGCCAAACCGAGCAAATTGCGAGCAAACTGAAACTGCTCCTCCAGATGAGTTTGGTCATTGTCTTTGCGTCTCGCAAACGCATCGTTCGGGTTGGACGCATCGCGGGGCAATATGCCAAGCCGCGGTCGAACGAATCGGAGACGTTGTCCGGTGTAACGTTGCCATGCTATCGAGGCGACATTGTAAATCAGTTTGAGTTCTCCGAGCATGCACGTCGTCCTGACCCTAGCCGCCTGCTCCGCGGGTATGAACGCTCTGCCCTCACTCTGAACTTTATTCGCGCGCTCAGCGAAGGCGGTTTCGCGGATCTTCACCACCCGGAGAACTGGAATCTACTCTTTGTGAATGAGGCCAAAGGAGAGGTCGCAAAACGGTATCGCGACTTGGTTAAATCCTTAGGAGATGCCCTCCGATTTATGGAGACCATTCTTGAGGGCTCCACGGTATCGGAATTGAAGCGAGTCGATTTCTTCACGTCCCATGAAGCACTCTTGCTCGATTATGAGACCGCGTTGACTCGCCCGAGTGTTCGTGGCATCGGCTTCTATAATATGGGAACACATCTGCCATGGATCGGAGAACGCACGCGGGCCATCAATGGGGCCCATGTTGAATATTTTCGCGGCATTCGTAATCCGATCGGGGTTAAGATTGGACCAAATATAAAGCCTGACGAATTGGTTGACCTCGTGAGGCGATTGAACCCAGAGAACCAACCTGGCCGCATGACCTTGATCCATCGTATGGGACGTCGGCATGTTGAATCTCGATTGCCATCGTTGATCGAAGCCATTCAGCGTTCTGGATCAACGGTACTATGGGTGTGCGACCCAATGCATGGCAATACGGTATCGACGAATAGCGGACGCAAAACGCGGCGATTTGACGACATCGTGGATGAATTACGGCTTTCGTTCGCGATCCATCATGCTTGCGGTTCGATGTTAGGTGGCGCTCACCTCGAACTGACTGGAGAAAATGTGACCGAGTGCATGGGCGGATCTCGGAATTTGACTGAATCGGATCTGGAATCTGCGTACCAAACCCAGGTGGATCCGCGATTGAATTATGAACAGGCTCTGGAAATCGCTTTTGAAATAGCTGGGAAGCTTACCGAGTATCGAGTTTCCTAGTCGCATGCCTCGCGGATCGCGTATCGAACAGAGAATCGCCCGCGTGGCGTTTCGAGGGAACCGTACGAATACCTATGTCGAACCGTCCGTTTATCGTTATCCAGCACGAACAAGGCTCAGATGCCTGGCATGACTGGCGGCGCTTTGGGATCGGAGCTTCGGATGCACCGATCATCATGGGGGAAAACCGGTTCAAGAAGTTGGACCAGCTACTTCGAGAAAAAAGAGGCGGCCCTCGGGAAATACGGCAGAGCGAAGCGCTCACGCTGGGCAACCAACTCGAGCCAGTTGCTCGCAAGCTGTACAATGCCCAAACAGGGCGAAAAGTCGAGCCAGCTTGCCTGCAAAGCAACAAATACCCATGGTTACGGGCAAGCGTCGATGGACTGGACATTGATTCATCGACTGTGGTCGAAATCAAATGCGGTGCATCTGCATACCACACGACATTAATTTCGGGTGCGATTCCGAATCACTACTACGGACAACTTCAGCATATTTTGGCGGTGACCGAGTTTGAAGCGATCGATTTCTATTGCTACTGGCCAGACTCGCAACCGATCCTTCGCCGTGTTTCTCGAAGCGAACCATACATCGCTCGATTACTGGAAGCG
>VGZN01000415.1 GCA_016872635.1 Planctomycetota bacterium
CTCAGTTCAAAATCCGTTTCCATATCCTCGCTGGTCCTTTTCCGCCCCGTCGCAATACTCTTGACCGTTCCCTAATCGGCCGGGGCACGCCACTGATTTGCCGAGCCCGCCTCGGAGTGGCATCCGGGTAACGGACGGTTGCAACGATCCTAACGGTCATCATGCGTCGAAACGCGACATAAGCTACACTTACGGACGAGGCCCTGTTGAAAGGATGATCCGGAGGACAACCCCATGCAAACCCTGCGACTGACCACCCCTGCCAATAACCTCGGTTCTGTAGGGCTCTTCGTACTTTTGACGGTGCAGTGCATCGTCCATTCAGAACTCCGATCCGACGCTTATTCTCCGCTCCAGTCGGCAGCGGCCACGCTGTCCGACCCGTCGGGCAATACTGTGGCCAACTCGTCCGCGAACGCGGCTATCGACTTCGACGGGTCCAGTACACCCGATCCACTAGAGCGCGAAATCGCATCGTGGATCGGAAAACTGGGAGCGGATAGCTACTCGACCCGATTGCAAGCTCAGGGTGAACTCGAACGAATCGGGGTTCGCGCACTCGATCAACTCCACCAAGCGAGCTTTGATCCAGACCCTCAAATTGCTAGCCAAGCTCGATATTTGGTGCAGAGCAATCAATTCAATTGGGCGTGGGAATCGGACCCTCCTCGCGTTCGGAAGATCTTGACGCTTTATACCGCTGCGGCGCTCCACGAAAAATCGGGCTTCATCAACCAGCTCAATCAATTGGAGAACGACGAAGGCCTTAGCGCACTTTGCAGATTGGTACGTTACGAAACCCAAGGATGCTTGGCAAAACTAGCTGCACTACACGTCATGCGGGGTAAACCCAATGTCGGACAAACTGTATCACAACGGCTTGAACTCGTCTCCTCACTCCTCGAGGGAGCGCGAAGCAACGCCAGTCGCTGGGTGCTTGCACAAACAACTCCATCTCTCGATTTCCCCCTCGATCAATGGCTTGCCATCATCCAGCGCGAGTCCCATTTGCTACAAAACAAATCGATGGAAACCAGCATTGAAATCCTCAATGAACTGCGACAATGGGTTGTTCAGCAAATCCCAAAAACAGATGCCAGCCGCCTCGAAGCTCTCGATATCGCACGCACGATTCCTGAGTCGTTCAAATCCATGGGTGTCCAGCGCGAACAACAACTGCTGGAGTTCGCGCAGTGGGCGTTGTCCGTGGATCTACCAGAGCTTGTCCAAGAACAACACGATAGCTTGAGATCGGTTCTCCAAGATCCGCGATTCGGCTACTTGCTGGCGGAAAGCTTGGCCGACCAAGGCAACGCGGGACTGGCTCAGAAGGTGGCTGAAATGACCTCGGATCGGATCTCCGCTACCTCGCGTGGTGAGCCCGCGATCAAAGATAAAGATCCGAAAAATCAACTCAATCCCCAGATGGAACTCCTCTTCGCTCGCAATGCATCTCAAGCATTTGAACGCTCCACCATTGCAGAATACCTGATCCGACGCGGCCAATTCCCATGGGCCGAGACAGAGCTGCGCAAGGCTCTGAAGGACCAAGAGGATGCCGCGGAGTTGGCAACAATCATCAATTTGTCGCAACTCTCCCAACTGCTGCATGAACTCGAGCGAGACGATGAAGCAGCAGCATCCATCGAGAAATTCGCAAAACGTTTTGAAAACGAACCCTTGTTCCGAACCCAAACCTCCGAACAGAGCGGGGATAGTTTGGTCTCGAACTATTACTTGTTCCTAGGAAACGATTACGCACGCAAAGAGCAACCCGAAAAAGCTCGAGAGTGCTTCATGAAAGCCATCGAGCTCTCGCAAGAAAATGTGGATGCAATCATCGGGATGTACCGATTGCCGGAAACGGAAGCGCAGAAAGAGAAACGAAGCACTCTCCAACGGGAAATCACGCGATCATTGCGTTCGGAAATCGATGCTAGGGAACGGGAACTCAAACGGGATAACCCTCGAGCCTTGGCGACTGAGCAACGCGCGCTGGCCAATCAGATGAACACGTTGGCATGGCTAATGACCAACACCGAAGGGAATCTCGAAGAAGCGCTTTATTTCAGCCGTAAAGCTTGCTCTATGGAAAACAGAGCAGCATACCTCGATACGTTAGCGCATTGCTACGCGTCTCTTAAACGCTACCGAGAAGCTGCCGAACAGCAACGCCGCGCTATCGCACTAGATCCGTTCCAACCTTCGCTCCAAAAAGCGTTGGCTAACTTCGAAGCCAAGGACGCTGAACAGCAGTCAGTCCCACAATAAGCTATCGATAAAGCTATTGATAAGGCCCGAGAACTACTCTATGACGCAATCAGAATCCGTCGTTATTCCCAGCTAATAATTGCATGGCTAGGTGGTTACGTGCTAGGTGATCGGCGATCACCCACTGGGCTATCACTCTGAGAGCAGCTTGATCGAATCGCCACCAGAACTTTCAAGCAATCCTGCAGATCGATAGACCTCTAGCTTTTCTCGGGTATCTGCGATGTCTAGATTTCGCATCGTCAGCTGGCCGATTCGATCCGTAGGCGTGAACTCACCCTGACCACTCTCCATGGTCAACCGCTCGGGCTTGTAGGTCAAATTCGGACTTTGTGTATCCAAGATCGAATAGTCATTGCCGCGACGCAGCGCAAGCACCACTGTACCGGTGACCGGACGAGCAACCCACCGCTGTAATGTCTCGCGCAGCATCAGCGATTGCGAGTCGAACCATCGACCTTCGTACAGCAATCGCCCGAGTCGACGCCCCATATCACGGTACTGCTCGAGCGTTCCTTCGTTATGGATACCGGTAAGCAATCGCTCGTAGGCAATGAAGAACAACGCCATCCCCGGCGCCTCGTAGATGCCGCGACTCTTCGCCTCGATAATCCTATTTTCAATCTGGTCGGACATACCTAATCCATGACGTCCACCGATCGCGTTCGCCTCGAGGACCAAATCGACCTTCGATGCGAACGAACGATTGTTGAGTGCCACTGGCAATCCGTTTTCGAACGCGACCTCGACCTGCTCAGGAGTCACCACGCATTCAGGCTTCCAAAACGGTACTCCCATAATCGGGTCGACGATTTTGATCCCAGCATCAAGACGCTCCAAATCCTTGGCCTCATGGGTTGCCCCCCAAATATTGGAATCGGTCGAGTAAGCTTTCTCCTTACTCATCTTGTAGCCCAGCCCTGCTTTTTCAAGCAGTTCGGACATCTCTTTGCGACCACCCAATTCGCGGTTGAATTGTTCATCCAACCATGGCTTGTAAACCTGCAATTCAGGGTTGGCCAGCAAGCCGTACCGATAGAATCGTTCGATGTCGTTCCCTTTGTAGGTGCTACCGTCACCCCAAATATTTACCCCGTCTGCCTTCATCGCCTGAACCAGCATGGTTCCCGTAACAGCGCGACCTATCGGAGTAGTGTTAAAGTAGGGCAAGCCAGCGGTGGTGATGTGAAACGCTCCGCATTGGAGCGCCGACAGTCCCTCGTGGACTAACTGCTCACGGCAATCCACCAACCGAGAAACCTCTGCACCACACTCCAAGGCACGCTTCGGAATATCGTCGTAATTGGATTCGTCAGGCTGTCCTAAATTTGCCGTATAGCAATAAGGAATCGCCCCCTTAGCACGCATCCACACGATCGCAGCACTGGTATCCAATCCCCCGGAAAACGCGATCCCTACCCTCTTACCAACGGGCAGTTGCTGCAAAATCTTCGCCATTTCTCACTCGCTATCGACCTGAAATCCAACACCACCCAATCCAATACCAGCGAAACCGTGAGGATTACTCCCAAGGCGGACATCGCTACAAAAGAGGTTGCCGCGTACTAATCCCTAGAGCATCACTCGTAGAGCATCACTCGGCACCGGGCTCTCACGGACGGTCCCCAGTGTACTCAATCCCGAAAATCATCCCAGTCCTACCCGTTTTTCATCATCGGGACGATCGGCCAAAACAGGATTTAGGTCGCTTGTTGAGAAAACTCCGTCCACAAAACTGGAACAGCCTTCGGCGCATCGGCGATTTGAATGGCTTGGCGGATCAACTCCATCGCGCCCGCGACCTTGTCCTCCCGATCGCAATACACGTGAAGCAACTCCTGTCCCGCAGAGACGCGGTCGCCAAGCCTGGTGAGCATTCGAAGTCCCACCGAAAAATCGATCGCTTGGCCAGCAAACGCGCGACCACCACCAAGCACCACGACCGCTTGGCCTAACTTCTGACCGTCGATCGACGCCAAATATCCACTCTGCGGAGCAGTCCACGAAACGGACTTTGCGATCTTTCTCGGTGCCGATAGTTCGCCTCCCTGGAGAGCAACCATGCGTTCGAAGCGTTCCATCGCCCGACCGCTGCTGAGATGCTCTAAGAGGGTGACTCTCGCT
Source organism: Planctomycetota bacterium (assembly GCA_016872635.1). GTDB lineage: Bacteria > Planctomycetota > Planctomycetia > Pirellulales > Pirellulaceae > JBKCUI01. Next base: position 4,396 of record VGZN01000415.1, read on the forward strand.
GATTTGGAATCGAGGGAGATTCCAGTTGCGACTAGCAGGCGACTGCACAGCTCTAACGTCAACTCGCGAACGTCGTCAGGGCCTGAGTTCTCTAAGACCCGGATCGACTCATCAACCTCGCAGGCATTACCGACCATCTCGCCAAGTGGTTGGTTCATGTCTGTAATCAATGCCGCCGTTGTAATCCCGGCGCGCTTTCCATTTGAAATCAGCGAGTCGGCCAACGTCTCTCCGCGATCGCGCGTTTGGAGAAACGCTCCGCTCCCACATTTCACGTCGAGCACCAATGCATCCAAAGTCTCAGCGATCTTTTTCGACATGATGCTCGCCGTTATCAGAGCGATCGAAGGAACCGTGCCGGTAACATCGCGTAGCGCGTAGAGTTTTTTATCTGCGGGAACTAGCAAGTCCGTAGCACCGGTGATGAAGCAGCCGATCTCCTTCAGTTGTCTCTCCGATTCCTCGTCTGTCAAATTGCAACGAAACCCAGGGATCGCTTCGAGTTTGTCAAGTGTCCCTCCGGTGATGCCAAGCCCTCGC
>VGZN01000416.1 GCA_016872635.1 Planctomycetota bacterium
CCGTTACTAAGTTAGTCGTCGAAGGAGGGGCTCGAGGAACGAAATGGCGATGCTAGCTATTCTTTGTTGGGGTAGTCATTTCCTGCTACCGACAAAAACGCATCTTCAAGGTCGCTGGTAACTTCCCGATATTGAGTGACCGGAACATCTGCAGCAACGAGTTTCTGCAGTAGAGTCGCCATCTCATGTTCGGTGCGGATCGTCGGGAATCGCAACACGCACTCCGCGTGACTCGACGTCATAGGCTCGGACTCCAGCAGCAGAGGCTGAAGGATCGATTCCGCCTGTTCCAAATGACTAGTGGATGCCAGTTGCACTTCATAATTACGTTGAGGACAAAGCTTCGACATCACCTCATCCACAGTGCCGAAGGCTCGAAGCTTTCCCGCAGTCACAATCGCCACGACGTTGCAGATTCGCGATAACTCAGGAAGGATATGGCTGGTGACGATCAACGTCTTGCCTTCGGCTGCAAGTCGCAGAAGCAGTTGCCGCATCTCAATACGCGCTTTTGGGTCTAAGCCGTTGGCAGGCTCGTCCAAGATGAGGACTTCGGGGTCGTGAAGAAGTGTTCGAGCGATACCAACCCGTTGCTGCATACCATGGCTGAGGCTTTCGACATACTTATCCTGCATGTACGCCGTATTGGTGATATCCATCACCTCTGCAATTCTTCGTTTTCGCTGCGATCCGCGAATCCCAAAAATGGCCCCAAAGAAATCCAAGTACTCATGGACTCGCATGTTATCGTAGAAGCCAAAACGATCGGGCATGTAACCAACCAGCTTCTTAATTCTGGAGGCGTTCTCGCTACAATTCACCCCTGCAATGCTCGCGGAGCCAGAAGTTGGGCGAGAAAGCCCCACAAGAATTTTGATCGTCGTTGTCTTACCAGCTCCGTTGGGTCCGATGAACCCCAAGATCTGACCTCGATCGACATGGATGGACAAATTGTCCAATGCCACAAAGTCTCCGTAACGCTTCGTTAGTTCTTTGGTTTCAAGGACCGTTTCTGCCATTCTCAAAACTCGTTGGTTTGGTGGTATTCGTATTGTGCCAGGATCAAGACTGCCTTCACCGCAGTTATTGCATTGTTGAAGTCATCGGTGTTCGTTTTAAAAACCTGAGGTGTGTTTCACTCATCAAGGAGACGCTGACGCCTCGAAGCGATCTCTCGTTTGCGTCTTTCCACGCACGGCTAATCGAAGGTGCTTGATGCGCCACGGAATGGAACTGTCGGGTTCTCGATCATCGGACACCTCGATCTTTATGATGAGTTTACCGTCTTGAAAGTCCTGAAGTATCCGCGAGTCGTCGATCGTTGCTTTGTACGGAATCGATGGTTCGTTGAGATTGGCAATTTCGATCGGCACAGCCTTTTTGTCGGCGATACTGCTTAACTGCACCGTTCTACGTGGTGCTTGAACGTCAAAATCAATGGCGACCGAGGCAATTTCCATAGGAGTTACTTGGCTGGGAAGCACAAACTCAAGAAACGCCTCGGATTTGTTCGAGGATTGATTGACCCAATGCCCAATTCCCTCCAAATAGATTGGTGACGAGCTCCCGACATCCGCGCTTCGGACATCGATCATGGTGTAGGGAACATAGACGTCCGAACCTGCCTTCGGTGTCACCAGTGATAGGGGTATCGACACGAGCGCAATTCCGCGCTTCTCAAGGTTAGTGCTCCATTTACCGCCATCTGCAAAGACCTCGGTCCAACCGAACAAGGTTTTCGAGGGGGCTTGAAGTCGATCGCTGCTTTCGAAAAGCTTCTTGTAGATTCCATTCCTGCGCAGTTGCTCAGAATCGACGATCGAGTCCAGTGTCCATCGCTCTCCCTCTGCAGGATAACTGCCGTCGACAAGAATTCGATTGCCCTCGATGGTCTTCGCGAGCGTCGGTGCTCCAACCATGTAACAAAGGGTTGGATCTTTCAGTTCCGACGGTAGACCCGGTGGAATCTGAATGGATAATCCCTCGGGGGTGAACTCTGCGACAGCAAGCATCGACGTATCTGGGATACTGATCGCGGTATTGTATTTCCACACTCCGGTAGGCCAAGCAATATTGCTCATGCTCCAATTCTGGAAATCCTCCGTAGTGATTGTCTTGATCCCACCATCGATCGCGGGATCCGGGACGACGTAACCAGCTGAGTTGCTTGTCAATTTCATTGGCATGGACGCTGCATTGTAGACCGCCGCCGATTCCCTGATCATCCCTCCCGAGGGATCGGAGAACTGCACTAATTGGAATACAGAGACCATCGATGGAATCTCTCGTTTCTGCATCCAAGCAGCGATGATGAGTGGTAATGCGGCGAACATCGCGAGCGCAGGTGCTATAACGCCTGCCCATCTCATTTCGCCTAGGAACCCTCGCCATAATCCGAATGCGACCAGTGAACCGCAAAAAAGAACGAGAACAGAAGCGACGAATCCACGAGAAACAATAGGATTCCCGATCTTCTCCGTCGGATAGTTCACATCCTTTAAACTTACAACGGGGAGGGATCTTTTGGAGTGAATCTTGTCCACCAGCCCCTTTGCGAAACGGCGCAACTCAAAATCCGATTGGAAGAACGGATCCTGGCTCCATTGATTCTTCCGGGGTTCTATCCAACCGGCGCTATCGAGAGTGGTTACCATCAACTCACCACGACCAATCGGAAAAATTACACACGCGGGCCAGCCATCGATCGAATAGGGTACAGCACCACCCTTTTGCATTACTCGCTTGAATCGAACTGGTGAACTGACTTCGACAGTGCGATCTTGAAGCGAAATAGATTGCGGGGTATCGACGAAAAATTTTGACAACTCGACCGTATCCATGGTGATTAATTGCTGCTGGCTGGTAAGCAGACCAGCCAGCGATGAGGTCTCGATATCGTCGAGCATGATCCAGACGCGGCCACCGTCGTTGAGATAATCCCTTAATACACTCACCGTACCTGCATCACGTAGATTGCTTGGCTCACCGAGGATGAGGTTATCAATCCCTTTCCAATCGATCGGATTAAGTGGGAACGGTGAGGATTCGAATGCGATGCAATCCTTCGATAATTCCGCGTCCACACGGCTTGCGATGGCCAACTCATACGTTGAGAACACTTCGGTCGGCTCCCATCGCCATGGAAGAGGTGGTAACGGTTCGACACCGATTGAGAGCGCGGTAATAAGTCGGTTCTTCGGGTGACGCCAGAAAGAAAAGTTCCGGGTCGCCGGTTCATCGCCTCGGACAACTAAAACCTCCTTATCACCTTCTCGCACGAGCAACGACACCTCGATATCTGCCTTGCTTTCCGGCATCGGCGTTGGGAGTCGCACTTGAAAGTCAAAGGTACGGGTTTCGTTTGGTCCGATTTGAAATTGCCGTCGATCCTCATCCCCTAAATTTCCAACGGCACGCCCAACGATGATCCCGGATGCTGCCTGAGCGTCCCCGTTTTTGACCAAGCATCGCACCACTAAAAGTCCATCCACGGCCCAATAGCTCTGAGGGGCGGCACTGACCGACTCCAAAGAGAGGCCGGACGTTGGGATCGAAGCGAGTTCCCGCAGACTTCGGTCTTGTGTGTAAGACACATTGGGGAAGAGAAACACAAACCACGCGACCAGGCAAGTGATGGTTACTCTGCAATTCACGCGAGTACCTTTGGCTACAAAATAGGGAACAGCGAAGCGATCGAAGTCCTAGCAGTCTACCAGAACCTTCCCGCAGATCACAGAACCCGGATCGCTCGCAACAGCCTGATTTGCCACCTAAACAAACCGTTAATCGGGTCCCAGAAATGGGGCTCGGTCGATCGGTGGCATGTTGTTATAATTCCGACCACAGGGCACGACGCGTCCAAAACCGATTGTTTGATGAGATTGCGCTCACTCGACTTGGCACTAATTCCGCCCCGCAGCATGCGAGATCAAGGGGCTCCACCGGCAAGCGTTGTCAGGACGTCTAACGAATTTATATTGGATGGCGATTTGCAACCGCGAACAGGGAAGATCGTGAATCAATCGAGCAAAGTAATAAAGAGTGTTGTCTTTTCCCAGGCACTATCACCTATCAACAGCAACGAATTGTCCGTCACATTGTCGGACAATCCAGATTCTCTAGCGACATCCTCCGAGAGTGGACCTACTATACTCGCGGTGGTTGTTGAGGCGATTCCTCAATAGAGTCGCTGCATGCTGATCGAAAGCTATTCCTGGTCTTACTTCGGATCGTGCTTTTAACTCGGTCCTACTGCCGGCAATCTATTGCACCGGCAATTCGAAGGCCGCTGCTTCGGCGTCATTCCGAATGATGAGTAAATTTCCTGCCAAGGATGGATGGTTCCAGGTTTTACTCGACAATCCTTGAAAACGCCCTAGTTCACGATGCTCCGCTGGGTCGGCATCGACGAGGACGATTTCACCCGATTCAGCTTGGACTAAAAGCCGTGCTCCGACGAGCAATATTTGTCCATGACCATACCGGCCCTTCTTCCATGTTCGAACCCCATCCACCACTTTCAGGCAGGTCAGGAGACCATTGTCGAGACCGTAAATATGCTCACCGTGGACCACGAAGTTCGACAGCTTGGATTTCAGTTGCGCGGATCGCCAGACCTCCTCAGGCATCCACGCACCGTCGAGTTGCCGGACGCGTAGCAGGCATGTGCCCATATCGTATCCTGAAGAAATCAATACCATCGTTCCCTCAACACCACCAAATTGCTGCGATTCGGAATCTAGGACAATCGGTTGCGCGACGTTTACACGAGAGGTACCTTGGGTAACCCAAGGGTGAAGCCACAAGGGTTCACCGTCGAGTGAGTAGGCGCGTAAACCAGCACCATTAAAGCTGAGTAGCTGTGGGGTTCCGTCCAGGATCGCTACCAGGGGAGATGCGTACGACGCGGGGTCGTCACCGCTACTCC
>VGZN01000417.1 GCA_016872635.1 Planctomycetota bacterium
GACGCCGAACGATATCCAAATAGGGCATGCCCGGTTTCACCATGACGATATCCGCCCCCTCCTGGATATCCAGAGCTACTTCTCGAATCGCCTCTTCGGTGTTGGCCGGATTCATCTGGTACGTTTTCTTAGAAGCCCCCCCTAAATTTTTGGCGGAGCCGACGGCGTCTCGGAAAGGTCCGTAAAAGGCCGACGCGTATTTCGCAGCATAACTCATGATGGTTACGTGCTGAAACCCGGAATCATCGAGTGACTTGCGAATGGCGCCGATTCGTCCATCCATCATGTCGGAGGGTGCGATCACCGTTGCTCCCGCGCGTGCTTGATTGATGGCTTGTTCGCACAGAATGCGGACCGTCTCGTCGTTAGCGACGTAATTGTCGACGATAATACCATCATGCCCGTGCGAAGTGTACGGATCCAATGCGACATCGCAAACGAGCCCAATCGCGTCACCACAACGCTCCCGAATCGCACGCGTAGCACGGCAAATTAAATTCTCGGAATCGAGAGCATGCAGTCCATCTTCTGTTTTTAATCCAGGTGGGGTAACAGGGAAAATCGCGATCGCACCGATGCCGAGCGAAGCAGCACGTTCAGCCGCATCGGCAGCTAAATCGACGCTCATCCGCTCCACTCCCGGCATCGTCTTGATCGGTTCGGTAGCCCTTTTGCCATCGATCACAAAGATCGGCCAAATAAGATTGGCAGGCGAGAGATGGGTCTCCTGGACCATTTGCCTCACCCAATCCCATCGCCTTAATCGGCGAAGTCGGGTCGCGGGGAAAGAACCAAAAGAAGACAATGGTTGCATCAATAGACTCAGGTAGCGAGGGAAACGACCGAACGGTATAATATCAAGCTAGGGTACTTGCCCCAAACCCACCGTCATTTTAGCCCAATTCCTTCCCGCTGAGAGGCACCCATGTTCCGCAAATCAATCCGTTCCCTCTCGGTTTTCGCCCTAGCTAGTGGAGCAATGTTGATCAACAGTACCGAGAACTCTGGGCAAGACGCAACCAAGTCTCCGGTTGTGCGCAACGAAAATCCGAACGCGTTGCCTGTTCCCAGCGGAGATGGATGGGTTCCGTTGTTCAATGGAACGAACCTGGATGGTTGGCAACAGAGGAATGGTTGGGCAGTTTACCGAGTCGATCATGGGACAGTCCACGGTGTCACTTCCAAAAGCAGTCCGAATTCATTCCTGTGCACCACCAAAGATTACTCTGACTTCGAATTAAAGTTCGAGGTCAAGGTACATAATGAATTGAACTCCGGTGTGCAAATCCGTTCCAAGAGTCTAGCTGACAAGGACAACGGCCGCGTACACGGCCCTCAAGTCGAAATCGAAGCGAGTCCGGGAGAGGCGGGATACGTTTACGGAGAAGCGACAGGCCGCAACTGGATCTCGCCCACTCAACCGCCCCACTCGCATTTGAAGAACAATGAATGGAATCAATACCACATTCGGGCCAAGGGAAAACGAATCCAAACATGGATCAACGGTAAACTGATCGAAGATATTACGGATCCTCTTTCACACGACACCGGTTTTATCGGCTTGCAAGTGCACGGGATCGGCGCGGACCAAGGACCGTTTGACGTTCAATGGCGAAACATTGAAATCCGTGAACTTAAATAAACACCGAGCAACAACCTCTTCATTACATATCGCATGAAGACGTGAGCGTTGAGCGGATTTTACTGGTCTTTTAGACGACTCGTTAAGCTAGCCCACGAAGAATTTGAACACACGGACACGCGGGTATTGAATCGCTCCACTGTCCACAACCACTCCAGCCACAATTGCTTTCCACCCGTATGAAGAAATCGAAGAAAAATTGTGCATTAGCCGTACCGACGGTACTTTGCACCCTCGTAGCCACATCGATCGGCTGCCGTGATGCGAACTCGGTCCCGCTCGCGTCTCACGAACCGAATTACCTCTTTTCGAAAGCGATGGAGATTAAGGAGGAAGTTGAACTCAATGACTCCCTTTTCCAAACCAAGGATTTGCTCACCGAGTGGTTTGGCACACCAGACAACCCCAAGATTCCGGATTTACTGAAGGATGGAGATTATTCGGACCTTTTTACCGAAGAGAATTTAAAGCATGCTGCAGGTACATCTAGTAACCCCGGCCTGTACACCGCGCAGCAGTGCGTGTCATGCCATGGCCCCACTGGTCAAGGTCGTGGACCTGTGGCAGCCAGCCAAGACCCCTATCCTCGCGATTTCCGAACCGGGATTTTCAAATTTAAAGGCACGCCGCTTGCTGCTAAACCTCGCAAAGAAGACATCGCACGCGTTTTGAAGCAGGGCCTATCTGGCACTCAGATGCCGATTTTTGACAAGCTCTCTGACCAACAAATCAATGCGTTGGTCGATTATGTTGTTTTCTTGAGTATCCGTGGAGATGTCGAGCGGAGACTACTTCGCACGGCATCGTCGAACGACGGTAAACTAGAGGACATCAAAGACGCCGCCGAGGAGGCCTTGACCCAAGTCGCAGACCGTTGGGTAGCGGCCGAAGATTCTTTCGAAGAGTTTTCAGAACCAGAGATTCCGCTCGTCGGGGCGGTCGCCCAAGATGATGCTGCACTCGTCCAATCCATCGAAAAAGGAAAAGAGCTTTTTCGAACTACCAATTGCGCTCAATGTCATGGACTCGAAGCCAATGGCGTTGGGACGAAGCCGCCCGACTACGACAACTGGACGAAAGAATGGACAGTCGATATCAACATCCAGCCAACAAACGCCGATGAGCTGATACCGTTGATGGCGTTAGGTGGAATGAAACCTCAAATCATCAAACCCCGAAACATCGTGGAAGGCCATTTGCGTGGGGGCCGTACCCCAATGGACATCTATCGCCGAATTCGATACGGAATCCCAGGTGGTCCGATGCCAGCGGCGGCGATTGTTCAATCGCGCGAAGAACAAGGCTTACTCGAGGAAGACTTATGGCATTTGGTGAATTATGTCCTCTCCATCGCCCAAGTACCTCCGCCACCTGTTTCACCGCAACCAGACGGTAAACCCGAAGTACAACAGATAGCGCAGGCACGGCCTTAGACGAGTGATTGGATTGCAGGTTCAGGTTGAATCTAGCGTGAAAGGGTTGCACACATACTAAGCACTTGGTGCAGCCATCGCGGAAAAAGCTCTTTTACTGAGCGGATTCAAAGCGGCAAGCTGCAGATCTGATACAAAGACCGATCGTTTTCGCCGTAACCGATTCGTGTCACAGGCTGAGTCTACCTAGTAGCCGCTTGCGCCAAGAACGGTTTTCCACACGTTCGAATTACTGCGAACCGCAACCCATGCTATTTGACTCCAAGGACAAGTTAATCGCGGCAAAGGCGGGCGACGACGCAGCCAAAGGAGAGCTCTTGAATCGATTTCGCCCTTATCTGAGCGTCATAGCACAGCGACTCCTCGATAATCGCATCCAAGGGCGACTCGATCACGCCGATGTGGTTCAGGTGACCTATTTGGAAGCTTCTCGCGACTTTGATGACTTCAATGGAGAATCGGTTGAATCGCTGTTGGCTTGGTTGCGGAATATCCTCAAGAACAACATAGCGACAGCGCATCAAGAACATCTCGCCACTCAGAAGCGGTCAGCACGTCGGGAGATCGATTTAGGAGCTGGAAGAAAATCTGATGACAGTTCACCGGGCATCGAAAACATTCTACCCTCGGAAGCCTCATCCCCAAGCCAACGCATGATGAAGGGTGAAGCGGCCGCCGTGCTAGCCCTCTGCTTGGAAAAGATCCCCGAGACGCAGCGAGAAGCGATCCGAATGAGGTACTTGGAGGGTATGTCCCTCAAAGACATCTCGGATCGCATGGGAAAATCAGAAATGGCTGTTGCCGGACTACTCAAGCGAGGCCTTCAGGGGCTACGGGAGGCGATGCAAACGATGCAATCAAGCCTCAGTTCCTTGATGTAGTCAACCGAACCGGCCGAGTCGGCGGATAGGACCAGGAAGGATAGAATGCTTCCGGTGCTAAGGCAGATCTTCCATAGATCACAGTTTCAAACCGAACAGTTCTCCTCCGCTTGATCCTGTGCCCCCTCGCAACTGCCCGTGGAATTTCTTGACCGCAACTTCGCGTTTGACTTCCTCGGGTTCAGGGGCCTCCGCCGGCTTGGAACCTTCCGGTTTCGCTTGAGTTGCTTTCAGCGACAGACCGATCCTCTGAGCGTTGCGATCGACGGTCAGGATTTTGACCTCAACCTCTTGGCCTTCCTGGATCACCTGGGAAACGTTATTGACCCGACGATGAGCGAGTTCCGAGATATGAATCAGGCCTTCGATACCAGTGGCCAGTTTTACAAAGGCGCCGAAATTCGCGAGGCGTGAGACGGTGCCACGGACCGTAGAACCTGCCGGAAAGCGAGCTTCGGCGTCGTTCCACGGATCGTCTTGAAGCGATCGATACGACAATGAGATCTTTCCAGTTTTCGGATCGAATTTTTCTATGCGAACCTGAACTTTATCCCCTTCTTTGATCACTTCGCTCGGATGCTTGATCTTTTCCCAAGATAGTTGGCTAACGTGGATCAGCCCATCGAGTCCACCGATATCGACGAACGCTCCAAAGTCCATAACCTTGCGAACAATACCTTCGCAAAGCTGGCCGATTTCCAAACTCGCTAGACGCTCTGCTCTCTTTTGCTGCTTCTCTCGCTCAAGCACCGCCCGGTGGGACAATACCAAATTGCCTCGACGGGGATTCGACTCCGTGATGATGCACAACAGTTTCTGCCCGATATAATCGGCCGCGGACTCAATGCGAAACTCGGACAGTTGGCTGATAGGGATAAAGCCACGGATATTTCCGACCTTGCACTCAACTCCTCCGGTATTTGCACTCTCGATTTTTGCCTCGACGACGGCACCTTCCTCGAGATCTCC
>VGZN01000418.1 GCA_016872635.1 Planctomycetota bacterium
TGGCTCGAGGGTTCGGTCTATAGCTTCGCGTCGCCACTGTGTCCAATCCGCCATCCATGATTCCGGGCCCTCCCGTTCGACATAGGAACGGTCTTGGATCGTGTGTGACCGAGCGGGTAGGCGCTCCCCTGCGGCAATGTGCAGACTCGCACCCCCTGGGCCATAAACGAGAAGTTTCCTTCCTCGCAGTACGAGCGCCGTGTTCCGACTTACTTCCACAATCACGGACTTAAAGTCTGGGGCGATGGTCGCTTTACCATCTTCGATCAAGGATACAGGTCGATTAGTGGTTGGATCTTTGATGGCTGGAATGGGATCAGTACCAAAAGTGTTAACTCCTGGAACGAGGAGAAGTCCATCGGGAATAAGATTCAAGCCCATGGATGAAATGGGTACGGTTGGGCTTGGGGAAGCAATGAATTTTCCAGCGAGTGCGGCGATGGGTCCAACTAGACAGACAGTACCTCCTGAATCGATTTTTTGGCGCAGCAAGGTTCTGGCTAGTTGGATTTCTTCCACAGGTAGTTGCCAAGGGTGCCGCTCATCGCACCATACCCAATGATCAGCGGAAGCATCTGAAAGTTCTTGAATGCTTTTGCATCTTGCGACACCACGTCCGAACGGGGAAATCGCTTGTTCGACGGAATCTACAAGGTCATGGGTGCCGAAAATCCGCCAATTGCTTTCTTTGGGGGAACCAGCACCGGGACGTTTTGGATTCGGCTTCTTGAGCCATTCCACCAATCCATCGGGGGAGTCGGTAACGAGTACCGTTCCTTGGATCGTTAGATCGATAGGCCATTCCTTGAATCGATCTGTAACGGATGACTGTGCGAACACCCATGCTTGTAGAGCAGTGAGCCAACAAACGGTCTGCAGCAATTGCTTTGCGCTGAACATCGATTGATCACTTTTGAGCGATGCATCGTTTCAAGGTAATATCGCCAATCTTAAGGATCGAGTTCACTGTCAGGAAGTTCAAAGAGCTTCATCATTCCCTCGAGATCGCCAGTCTTGAGCCCTTGGGTGAACCAGTAAGCTCGTTGTGCAGCGCTCCCGTGAGTGAAGGCTTCCTCTCGCACTCTTCCGGTTGCTTTCTTTTGGAGTACGTCGTCCCCGATCGCTTTGGCCGTTTTGATCGCATCGCCGATATCGCCCTTTTCAAGTATCTGCTTTGAGGCTTGGGCGCGGTGCGCCCAAACGCCGGCGAGATAGTCGGCCTGTAGTTCAAGCCGAACGCTCAATTTGTTGGCTTCTTTGCTCGTTTGCATCTGCTGCATACGTTGCACTCTGGAGGAGAGTCCAAGGAGATTTTGAACGTGGTGACCGACTTCGTGGGCGATTACATAAGCCATAGCAAACTCGCCACCGGCCTTTAGGTCGCGTTCCATAACTCGGAAAAAATCGAAGTCGAGGTAGACATTTTTGTCACCTGGGCAATAGAACGGTCCGACTGCGGCAGATGCGTCTCCGCAAGCGGTTCTCACTCTTCCCGTGAAAACAACCAGCTTAGGCTCTTCGTAGCGAGCCCCCAGTTGCTCTTTGAAAAGTTTGTTCCAGACATCTTCGTTATCCTTGAGTACAACCGAGACGAATCTTTTTAAGTTCGCATCCTTGTCGTTTTCAGGGGTCACGTGCCCTTGTGTTTGCTTGGACGGCATCTGCTGACCAGCTTGTTCGAGCAGTTGCCGCGGGTTCGCACCCAAAAGCATCGAAATGACAATCGAGAGAATTAGGAACATAAATCCGCCGCTGGCCAAACTAGCGACGGGCATCGCAGACCCTCGTCGATCTTCGACATTCTGTGACTCTTCGCGACCTTCCCAACGCATTCTTTTACAATCCCGTGCCTAGAACTGATCTTTAGGAAACCGCGCGGCTTTGACGGTGCGGCGCGTGCACGAATTTTTACGACAATGCCCGGTGCAAAATTTTAGCCAGTTTAGCCGTTTGCGGTGTGGGGGGCAGAGTAAAAAAACAAGAATCGTCCGATAGAAACTAGGCGAGGCATGTTGCGTTTTTACTTGTTCAAGTGAAAACGTACTAATCCTGCGTGTTCAAGGGAAAGTTGAGTTGGGGAAGTGGCTGCACAACTCCCCCCTAGCACGTAGGACACCTGTAAATCGCATCGTCTTTCGAACGGCACTGATCTGGGCCAGAAGGCATTAGGACATGGAATCGCCTGGGGGGCGGTTAGTCGTCCCAGGCAGTCCTGTTTATGAAGGGGTGGCGACTGGAGGTTGGTCAGTAAGCGTCATGTTTCAGAACGACATAAAAAGTCTTGAGGAGTATTTTCAGATCCATCCAAAGAGACCATTCGCGGATGTAACGATGGTCGAGCTGGATTCTCGCCTCCATTTTCTCGAGGGTATCGGTTTCTCCACGGCTGCCGAGTACTTGCGCGAGCCCAGTGATTCCCGGTTTGACTTTGTGCCGCATCATGTAGCCGCGGATGAGCGATCGATATTGCTCATTGTGTGCGGAAGCGTGTGGGCGGGGGCCGACGAGCGACATCGAGCCACCGATCACGTTGAACAATTGAGGCAATTCGTCGAGTGATGTCCTGCGGAGAATGCGTCCGACTGGAGTTACACGCGGATCCCCCTTAGTCGCTTGCTTGACAACGGGCCCGTTATCGCACGTTCGCATCGAGCGAAACTTCCAAACGAGGATTTCTTTACCATCGAGTCCATAGCGCTTCTGAAGGAAAAAAACGGGTCCGGGAGATGTTAATTTTACTAGCAGAGCACATGCGATCATGATCGGCGATACCATCACCAAACCCACGATACTGAGAGCTAGGTCCAAGCCCCGTTTCAGCCAGCCATCTACGCCATAAATAGGCGACTCGAATACACTCACCACCGGGAGGCCGCCGACGTGCATCCACCGAGAGTGGAGCAATTCGAATACGAAAAAGTCCGGTACGATGTAGACGGATACCGTGGAGTTCGCAAGCTGATCGAGCAGTGTTTGAATGCGCTTTTCAGCACGCATAGGTAGCGTCACCAATACAGTATCAATTTCCCCCTTCCCGATCGCGGTAAGGAGGTCCGATGTCTGGCCCATGAATGGCGGTGTCATACCCGATACGTCCACATTGCGTGCGACGACACGATCATCAAAAAACCCTACCACGGTCATCCCACAATCCTTGGAGATCGTGGCATTCGATGCGATTTGCAAACCTAATCTGTTAAGTCCGACGATCGCGGTCTTTCGTGTTCCCACTCCGAATCGAGATAACGACTCGAAAAGCCCCCGGAGGATCATGTGGGTGCAGGTTAGTACCAATCCACCACCTGCAAACCACCAAATGATGGTCGATCGAGGAAATGTTTCGGTGGTTCTCGTGAGCATCCCTAATACCAGCAGTACGAGGAATGTTGAACTCCACGATGCCGCGATAAGTCCAACTTCGACATCTGCCGATCGACCACGATTCGGTCTATAAATTCCAAAAAATTCGCCGCACAAAAATAACCCAACACAAGCAACCAAACCGATGGTCAGTGATGCCTCATGGAGTGTCTGGCCCGTTAGCCATTGCAGGACCGACAAAGAAGCGATCGCGGTTACGGAGTCCATCGCATGCAGGATGAAAGGCATTGCCGATTTGGTGTAGCGGATCGTTGGGGTGGCCATTTCCAAGTCAAGTTTATGTGAAGTAGGATCGCGCGAGACGCCTTCGAAACGTGTTGTTCCATCTGACAACCGTTTGTCACGTACTGCAGATTAGGTCGAAGTAATGCTTCGTGCAAAAGCCTAGCGAAAGGACTCCGGGAAATTGGAAGGCGGAAAAATCGACACGATCCGGACTGTCCTTGCATTCGAAATCGTTCAACCTCCGCTCAATCCCGCTATTGAACCTGCCGATGACTTCGCAGTGTCCCTCTATCGCCACTTGGGGATGATCGTTTTCGACGTCAACCGTGCTTGGTCGGAGATTCTCTCGATCGCTCCCACTTTGCAACCACGAGTCTATCTATGCGTGAATCGCTGAGCATCGTTCTTCCAATTCGCGACCGACAATCCTCGATCCAATCGAGAACCGAAGATCTGTTGGAATTGCTCAGCGAATTGAGCGACGACGTCCAAATTCTCGTAGCAGATGACCATTCCTGCGATGCGACGCCAGAGATTTTGGATGATTTGCGGCGTATGTATCCACAGGTCGACGTCATTCGGCATCCGAGGTCTCTAGGGCCATCTCAGGCGGCCGAATCGGTACTGCACAAGGCCCGTGGCGAGTTTATCTTCTTGCATCAGTCCTACGATCAAGTGGACTTTGAAGAGGTGATGCAGTTGTGGCAATTGCGGCGCGATGATCAGCTTGTGATCGCGCGTGCGGCAACTCGAGTTCGCCGCATCGATCAGCGACTTTTCCAGCGGTTGCAGGATTGGGGGAGGCGTTTAGAAGAGCAATGGCCAGTCGCCAAAAGCGTAGCGCATGGCTTGCAAATGATGAATCGCGATGGGGTACAGGGATTAAGTCAAATCCGTGACACAGCAAGCGAACTTGAAGTCACGCATCAGTCCCACCGCCGCATTTCGGGGCCGAAATTTGGTCAAATCGAGCCCGTTTCAAAGTCCTCCCGTCAATCAGTTCGTTAATCACATAAACGTTACGAACTAGTTGGTCCGCGCGGTTTCTTCGGATTCCACGGTAGAAGCTTGCGTTCGCATCCGGTTGCGAAGATGCTTCGCAGTTTCATAGACCGCTTTTCGAACTTGGCCGACGAATCGGGGAGAGGGGATTACCCATCGCTGTTGCGGAATCGGTTCGCAACGCAGTCGTTGCTTGTACTCTTCGTCGCCTCGCATATAGTCGACGTACTTCAATCCGTTTTGGGCGGCTTGATTGATTAGACATCCCTGCAGCTTCCAGCCTGGTTCGATGCCGGAGT
>VGZN01000419.1 GCA_016872635.1 Planctomycetota bacterium
GTTCCGGCCAGTCGGACTGCATTCGTCGCAAATCGAATTCACGGCGGGGCATGCCCGCACCGGAAACCCAAAAACGCTCCACGCCGGCCATCGGCCCCAATCCGATAATGCCTGAAGCATCGGAGGCCAGACGAACACTTCGGATTCCACCGGTTCCGACCATCTTGACCTCAAGCTGAACTGCGACGAGCGCATGAGGCTCCCCGTTTCTCCCTCGCAACTCGAGCGAGTACCCTTGCTCTGTGCGACTCAGGTAAAAATCGTGAACATGCCCGGTCTTTGCAATCGCATTGACGGAGACTTGGTGCTTGGCTTCCAGCAATTGCTCGGTGTTCGTGCGTAGGCTTAAAAGCTTGCCCCGCAGTGTCCATTCGAGCGTCCACAAACGAGGTGGCACCAGGAACGACTGAACCAATTCATTCGATTCCGTGAGTTTAAGATTGTTGAACACCTGCGTCGACGAAATCCCTTCGATATCGGTCGATGTTACCGCTAGCTCGACATCCTTCAATTCGTCAAGAGGAATGGGTCGACCATGACTCAACAAACGTGGCCGAACAACGATGGCCGACCGCGAGCCGGACAAGATCGATTGCGGCTCTACCAAAAACGACGCTCGCAGTTCATTGGACTCTCCAAGATGGTTGAATTGCTCAAGCACCGCGAAGTTAACATCCACCAAAACGATCGACTTCAATCGAGTCGCGTCGTCGTACGGGATCAAAATGACACCCGATTCGTCGGGGGAAAACTCCCGTTCCCCTAAAAACAACTTGGCCGATGGCACCGGTGCACCATCCGCGTTCACGATCTTGATCAAGTGACCAGCATACGAAGTTGTTTGGATGGTCTGCAGATGCCCCTTCTGAACCAGAGCTCGACTCCGCTGTCCGCCCGCCAAGCATTCGACTACCCAAACACCCGTTCCCTCAAGCTCCGGTAGCTCGATGGATTCGCGATGTCGTCGATCCGATTTCTCGCCATACTCGAACCGTCGTTCCAGATTTGCGACAACACCGTCGAGATCGATCGCCGTAGAGATCGGAGTCGATTGTCGACGCAAAATGTTGCGCGCATTTAGCCGATACATCCGAACCAACAACTCCGGCGTATTCTTTAGCTCCAACTCCAATCGAACCCGGTCGCTCGGTCGGTATACCGCTGCGTTGGTCGGCAGAAACTTCACTTCGATCCGTGACGCCAGTTCGCGTTGCTCCTCGGCACTCAACTGCGCGTAGTATGCTTTGATGTCCCCGATCCCATAGAGGATCTTCGTCATCGCGAATACTTTTCTCAGGTAGTCGCGATTGAGATATTTTGCAAACTCTTCGAAGTCCTTGTCGGCTTTAAAAAAATGCTCCAGATAGCGAGCGACCAATGGACCATCATCGCCGATGGGTCGCAACGTCGCATCCACCGGGAAATTCGCCGAGAAATCCACATGGGGACGCCCTTCATTGCGTCGCATGAACTCCGGGGCACAGATTGCCCGATGGTTGGGCAATTGCAAGTAACGCAAGAACCGGCCCCGATCGAAAACGCCACTCTTCTCATCCAAGGCCAATCGTTGATAGAGAACGGCTGCTATCAAGCTGTTATGAACCTCGGGAAATCCAAGCACCAACTCCTCGAGATTCGCTAAATGCGATCGCCTCATCTCAGGGTCTTGGATCGACTGGTCATCGCTCGGGCGTGCTCGTCGCAACAACTCGTGCACAAAAGCTCCACTCTGCGACAACGTCGGAATCCTCTGCCTCAGCTCCTGCAGTTGCGCAACGGTTAATTCAAGGTGGATCTGCGCCCAGCCAAAACCCTGAGAATCCGGCGCTAACAGCTCTTCAGCAAGTCGATCCACCAGCTTCGGTACATCAGAACGGCGTATGCGAGAAACCCAAATCCGTAAATCTTGGATATTGGTTATCTTGGACAGTACATGCGGCAACAACGTATCCTCGATTTGACCAATCCCACCTTGAACCTTCATCCATGAATCCACGATCGCATCCCAGTCGAACACATTCGGAGCAAGTGTCGTGGGAAGCTCTGCCGCTTCATCGCGTTGCGGGGATGGATGCGAAACTTGAACTCCATACTCACGCTGCAAATAGTCCAGTGTGGCTCGCCCCTGCTTGGGATACTCCAACAGCATCTGACGTGTCAGCATCTGCTTGGCCAGACCAGTTTCCCCAAGCTTGCCAATCCACCCATCCAAGTATCCTCTTGCGTCCGCAATTCGGAGTTCATTCTGAGCGTGGAGAGTGTGATAGTAAAAGTACTCTTCGGTATCGGGTATTAATTCCGTAAGTAATGCGCCCCGATCGTCGGCTAGCGCAAAGCGTTCCCAAAAACTGCTTGGCTGGGACATCCGAGGAACGCTTCCCAATCCTGGGGGTTGGGCAAAAATCGTGGCATCCCCCCACCCGCTGCAAAGACAGCCCAACAATCCGACCTGAACCGCCTTGCTCGTCCAACTCATCATCTCGTATCTCTCTTCAAATTGAGGGGCATCATTTCCTGGGAAGGCCACCTGGCCGCTGGCAGGCTATAGCTTCATTCGTATTTGGAATCACCACTGCCGGGCGATCGCCTTGATCCTTGTCGGCGAATCGGTTTAATCGACAAACCAGACAAACCAATCGTACACTACAAAGGGTCACATCAACCATGAAGAATGATTCTCAGCACCGTAAGGATAGACGAACGAAGTCTGGACCAGTTCCCGGGTTCGTGTCATTCCTTCAGGAACTATTCACAGAATTTTTGGCGCGATGTATCCGTAAATATGGCGGTCATCTCGGTCTCGCTGGTCTATTTGGAGCGATTGTTCCGCTGTGAGGACCGTTCAAAATAACAAATTCGCAAAAACTCTAGTTCGCAAAAGCCCGTGCCATGGGTTCGAAACCTACGGTTGCATAGCGCGGAGGTACGCGAAGGACGACTCGGTCCGGAACGTTCCGACCTTCCAGGCGATGCGCGTACCTTCGTTCCCTACTGAGACTGAAAACGTGATTACCGATCCGCAACAAATCAATCGAGAGCTTCGAGACGAACTGCAAAGACTCAACGCCTACGCGCTTCGGGGAGATGCATTGGCTGTAGCTAGCGTCGCCTATCGAATGCGCCACCTCGCCGAAGCACACGGTTTGGAGGTTGTCGAAAAAGGGGCAGCCAGAATCGAGGAATCTGCCCGCAAGAACAACTTCAATCAGTTCTTATCAGAGATCGATCTTCTCGACCACCAAGTCCGCTGGTTTGTTCAGTCGGGTAGCCAAGCCGTTTCCTAGCGACGGTTTGTTTCGCGAAGCTTATTGCACCGTCCCCCTACTCGCACTACTCTTCGTCAGCGATTTCTTCGTCAGCGAGCTCTTTCTCATCCCATTCATCGTCGAAGCCCACTTCTTCGTCACCGTCGTAGAGAGCGCTTTCATCGGACTCTTGGGCGGCTGCAATACGGCTTTTGGGCTGAGCATCCATCTTGATATCGTCCCGATCATCATCTCGCTTGCGTGGTTGCAGGTAGAGCTTGATTGGGATTTCGCCAAAGGGCAAATGGTCTCGTAAAAAGCCTAACAAATACCTTCGGTACGGCGCTGTGAAACCTTGAGGGTTGTTGCACACCAACACAATGGTTGGAGGTTCGGAAGATACTTGCGTCGCGTAATAAATCTTTGGCCGCTTCATCTGGTACAGTGCAGGCTCGTGCCTCTCCATTGCAGCCTTGACCAATTTATTCAACGTGCTGGTTGAAATACGCTCCTTGGATTGCTTGAATAGCATTTGAGCATGGTTGAGCAACGCCTTGACATTCTTTCCGGTTTGGCCGGTGATAAATGCAATCGGACAATATGCCATCGTCGGGTAGTGCTCTCGCAGATACCTAACCCATCGCTCGGTGGGAATTTGACCAGCTAGCTGATCCCACTTGTTAACCACGAATATGCACGGCTTGAACTCGTCAGCAATATAGTGCGCTAACTGCTTGTCCACCTTGCTCATGGTTTCTTTGCAATCGAGGAATAGCAGCACCACATCAGCGCGACGAACACTGCGTTGGGCACGGTGTGCTCCATACCAATCGATATCTGTTCGGATGCTTTTCGAACGTCGCAAACCAGGTGTGTCGATCGCCATGAATTTGTGCCCATCGAGCTCAAACATCACATCGACACTGTCCCGCGTAGTACCAGGAACTTCGCTTACGATCACCCGTTCGGCGCGAGCTAGGGTGTTGACGAACGTGCTCTTACCCACGTTTCGACGACCGACGATAGCAACCTTCATCGTAGGAGGCTCGACATCTTCGGGGTTGGTCTCCATGACCGGCAACCGCTCAGCGATCAAATCTAATAACTCTTGCTTGTTGCGGTTTTGCAATACGCTGACGCGCACCAACCATCCACGACCCAGTTGATGAAACTCGTCCGCGTTTGAATCCTGAGTTGAACTGTCGGTCTTATTGGCGACCAACAAGATCGGTTTGTTCACCTTTCGCAACCGATCTGCGACTTGGCTATCCAAAGGAACCAAGCCCGTGCGGGAGTCGACGACGAATAGCAAAACGTCCGCGTCTTCGATAGCAGCTGAGATCTGAGCTTCCACCTGATCCGTCAAATTGTCGACATCTTCAATTCCGATTCCTCCAGTATCGATCAACTCGAAATGCTGACCATCATGCTCAATCAGCGTGGTCAAGCGATCGCGGGTAACTCCAGCCACATCCTCCACGATGGCCAAGCGACGACCAGCCAGCCAATTGAAAATAGAACTCTTACCGACATTGGGTCGGCCGACGATCGCAACACGTGGGACAGGCATTCAAAACTTCTTTGGGTTTGCGGTTCTCTATCAATACGTGGCAATTTCGCACTATCTTAGTCGTCAATTCGCAACCCG
>VGZN01000420.1 GCA_016872635.1 Planctomycetota bacterium
ACTTCCTCCGGAGTTCCTTCGCACATTACCGTTCCCTTGGCGATCACGTAGCAACGATCGACGGTGGATAGGATTTCGAGCGCTGCGTGGTCGGTGATCAGGATTGATATTCCTGCGTCGCGAAGTTTGAAGATGATCTGCTGGATACTTTGAACGGTGACCGGATCGATACCGGCATAAGGTTCGTCGAGCATGATGATTCGAGGGTTGGAGACCAAGCATCGAGCTATTTCTAGTCGTCTACGTTCACCTCCCGATAACTTGGATGCCCTCGATTTTCGAATGTGGGTGATATTGAATTGCTCTAATAGTTCGTCGGTTCGTTTGCGGCGCTGTGCCCATGAGTACCCGAGCATTTCAAGGATGGCAGAAATGTTTTGTTCGACGGTCAATTTCCGGAAGACGCTGGAATCCTGTGCGAGGTAGCCCATGCCCCCATCTCGCGCCCGAAGAAACATCGGCCAATAGGTGACTTCCTCGCCCCCCAAGAAGACTTGTCCCCGATCGGGATGTACCATGCCGCAAGTCATCCGAAAGGATGTCGATTTTCCTGCCCCGTTGGGTCCGAGCAATCCTACGATTTCGCCAGGTGCCACTCGCATGCTTACGCCGTTGACTACCTTGCGTCGACCATAAGTCTTTTCGAGACCAATGACGTTGAGAACATCCATGTTCATGAAGTCCAAGTGGTTGAAGTCGTGTTGCTTATTCGGTGTGATGAAAACGATGTGGATAAAAAGGGTTTATGAAATCCTAGGTGTGGATCGCTATGCCGCAACCATCGGATTGGACATGGTCTAGCGAATCAGTCCCATCCGTTTGAAATTGGGTAGGAATGGAATGGGAGCGTTCCAATAATGAGGCCAAAAAACCATGACTGCACGACCGATCAACAATCGTCCTGGAACATGATGTTCACGCCAGGAGCGAGCGTCCTGGGATGCGCTCGAGTTGTCACCCATCGGAAAATAGTGGTCCGAGGACATGTCGAAACTAACGGCTCGTCTCTGCGACGCGAGGAGTGATTTCGCCCACGCATTCGCATCGGAAATCATCGCATTTCTGTCGAGTGCTTCTGTCGTCGAACTGTCGGAGTATTGCTTCTCGTTCAGAGAGTGGTACCGGTCGATGTACTTGGCCGTGATTTCCTTGGTGGCAGATTCATTGAGGAACCCGATCACATTGTTGTAGTCGGTAAGGTAGTCGCCTGTGCTATGTGCAATGTAGTAGATATCCCGTGCGACTTTTGCGTGGGTGATGGTGCATCCCCCAGACGCAACACCGATCGCGACAGGGGCTGCGTCGAGCAAATTGGAGGCTGAGACGCGAGGGGTGCGTGTGAAATTTGGAATCACTTTCGAGGCGGAGAATTTGCCACCTTCTCCCCAGGAGATGGGTTTACCATCTACCCAAAGCGTCAACGAATCATCGATGTTCGCGAATTGGAGTCGGTGCTTGCCTCCAGCTCGCATCGACGTGTTCGCTTGGATAGATTCCACATACCCTTTGGATCCATCAAAAGCAACGATTGGTTGACCTTCATATACCAAACGCGCGGTCGCAACGCCGGTCGATAAATCGATGTCGCAGATGTGCTCCACGCCGGCTTCCACCAAGAGCAATCGCATCGATTTCGTTTTCGGTTCGGTAGAAACCTCCCATTCACCGCTCAAGTCGCCGGTCCAGTGAAGGCCGTCGTTTTCCATCGGACGCGTGTAACCGCGCGCCATGAATCCTTCACGCAATACGCGTCGTTCCTCAAGTGGCGCGATATCTCGATAATTGGCGGGGATGCCGTCGAGTCGTCCACCGAAGGTCATGTGTGCGTTGTAAGCGGTGAAGTCGGTTACCAATCGATAAGCATCGGCATCGATCGGTTTGGGGAGGGTACCCTTGGTTTTTAAACTCTCCCATTGAAGTGGGTCGAGCACACGATGGTGGTATCGGAGCATTGATGGGCTTCCATCAGGAACTCCGGTGACACGGGCGCTCCAGCGGTTTTCGTCGATTCCGACGTGCCATTGTGGAGCGTCGTCTTTGCGCTCTGGTTGCCAAGCATCGGGGACCGAAGCTTTGAGGAGGCTTTTTGAAAGGTACTTTGAATCGGCGAGCGGTTGCAACATTGCCTGAATGACGTGCGGAGGCTTGCGAGCGATCTCAAACGCCGCCGGGTTGCGAACGCCTGCTTGGTTTTGCGCTTCTTCATCCGAAGTGTGCTTGTGCACGAATATGTCGCCGTACTGAATCCGAATGGATTCGTTGGGTCGGCCAACGCAGCGTTTTATGTAGTTGAGGCGTGCGTCTTCGAGGTACTTAAAGACGAACACATGCCACCGTTGCGGTTGCCCGAATGCGTACGCGAGCTTACTGACCAGGATCCTGTCGCCAGAGAATGTTTTGTGGTTCGGGTCTCCAGGTAGGTCGAGGATTTGCGGTTTGCGGCAAAGGGGGCAAACGGTGCCGAAGACAATATTCCCGGTCCTAGCTCCTGTCTCTGAAAACTCAGAGCTTGCACCGCACTGATACTGAAAACCGCAATCGTCGCAAGTCACATCCTTGTGGGCACCCATCAACGTCGGTGCCATCGAACCGGTTGGGATGACAAATGCCTCAGCAATGAACGCCTTAAACATCAATGCCAGGATGAACGCGACAGCAAGACTCTCGATCGTTTCGCGAACGACTTGGGGCTTCTGCGTCGGCGTTTGACTCGGCGTGTTCGTAGGACTCGTTTTAGGATTGCTCATGCCTTAAGGATTTCACTGCGTTCGTTGAACTCGTATTGCCGAACGAGGCTCGTTCTAGCATGAATTGCCCGAACCTGTTGGGTGGACAAGTGTGTGCTTACTAGGTATGTGTGCTAAAAGGTAAGGCCGAAACACGACTGCGTTTTCGAACCGCTTGCAAACCGAAACGTTCGCAACACCCACGGTAACAGGGCCCGATCGATATTCGCTGAAGCCATCCGATTATAGGGGAGCATGGCTTGTATTTCAGCGCTGGTTTCGCCAAGTGTGACGGTTTCGGGATGTTCGCTACCGAATTGCAAACGTCAATTTCCACCGAAGTCAATGCTAGCACTCAGCGCATAAAAAACGCCGGGGGATTGCCCTCGGCGTCGTGATTTTTTGCGAGTCATCGAAAACGGATGAGGGGCTGACCAGTGAGTTGTGCCGCTCATCCTCAATGACTACTTGCCAGCTTTCGCGAACTTGGCCTTACCGTAAGCTTCTTCGCCGAAGAGCTTGTCGAGCTTTTCTTCGTCGGTGAACTTCTCAGCTTTGCCCTTGCAGTTGTTGCAGCAGAAAGCGATCTTCGCGCCCTTGAACTCGATTGCGGTTTCAGCCTTCGCTTCGCCGCCGGAGAATGGACAAGCCTTTTGCTCAACTTGCTTGGTAGCGATCAGTTGATGGTTGGCCTTGGCTGCGAAAGCCTTCTTGTCGCCGTTGAACTTGCCTTGGCAGTTGCCGCAGCAGAAATAAACGGTGCCTTCTTTCCATTCGCTGGTCTTGTCTTCCTTAGCAGCAGCACCGGAGATCAAGCACTTGACCTTAGCGATGTCAATCTTTTCTGCATAAACCGTAACAGCGGTGAATGCGACGAGGGCCGCAAACGCGCCCGCAATAAAAGTCTTCATAGATCTTCTCCAAGCAAAGAAACGGGTCACATAACGCGACCATGGTAGGGAATAAGCCCCCCAAATGTCAACTGTTCAGGGGAGGAAGTGTCCTCATTGTCCGGCAAAAAATAAGCCGCCCGGCAAAAAATAAGCCGCCCGGCAAAAAATAAGCCGCCCGGCAAAAAATAAGCCGCCCGGAGGAAATAAACCATACGGAAGAAAATACACAACGCGTCAAAAATTCATTGCGTAGCGGAAATTGGGCTAGGTGATCGAATCGTGGCGGACCCTTGAGAACCCAAAATTAGGCCATTCTCGCCATCAGCAATTCCCTTTGGCACATCAATTCTTTAGGCATGGAATGGTACAGTCGCAGGAAAAACTCGTTTTGGCTCATGATTTCCGCCAACCACTCTTCCCGTCGGAATTCCATCGCAGCATCGAATTGCTCTTCGGTGAAACCGTCGAGTCCATCGACGCAGAAATCGACCCAATCGGGGATCCAGCCAATGGGTGTTTCGTGCCCCGGGATTTTCCCTTGGCATCGCTTGACGATCCACTCGAGGACCCGAAGGTTTTCGCGAAAGCCCGGCCAAAGGAATTTGCCGTTTGAGTCCCGGCGAAACCAGTTCACATGGAACATTCGAGGAAGTCGTTGGATGTGTTTTCGCATGTCGAGCCAGTGGGTGAAGTATTCCCCCATGTTGTAGCCACAAAAGGGTAGCATCGCCATCGGATCTCGTCGCACCGTACCGACCTTGCCGGCAGCTGCAGCGGTTGTTTCAGAGCCTTGGGTCGCTCCTAAGAAAACACCATGTGTCCAATCGAATGCTTGAAAGACCAGTGGCATCGTGGTGGGCCTGCGACCTCCGAAGACAATTGCATCGATCGGGACGCCGTCTGGATTTTGCCATTGCGAATCGATGTTCGGACATTGCTCGGCTGGAGCGGTGAATCGCGAATTCGGATGTGCAGCCAATCGACCGCAATCGGGGGTCCAGCGTTGTCCAGTCCAACCGACTAATTCCTTCGGTGGATCGGAGTGCCCTTCCCACCAAACTCCACCTTCCAGGGTCAACGCAACGTTGGTAAAGATCGTGTTCTTCGACATGGCTTGCATGGCCGCAGGATTGGACTGCCACGATGTCCCCGGCGCGACGCCGAAGAATCCCGTCTCTGGATTGATCGCATGGAGTCTACCAGTCTTGCCCGGCCAAAGCCAAGCAATATCGTCACCTACCAATGTCGTTTTCCAGCCTAGGTTCTGA
>VGZN01000421.1 GCA_016872635.1 Planctomycetota bacterium
CCCCGGCAATTTTCCCCCCGAATTACGGGCTCGGTTTGGTCTCGCGATTGCTCTATCTCGAATGCGAGAATGCGATCCGAGAAGCAGATGCGGAACAAGTCCTTCAGTCGATTCGCTCCCTGGGACACTTGACTGCGAAGTTCCACAATCACCCAATTACGTACAGAAACGACCAATTCTCTCCAAGCATCTACTGTGTCGCTATACACCGCGCTCTCGATGCGCAGATACTTCCTCGTAATGAGTGGGAATCGATCCAAGAGCGATTGCGGGGATATCTTCATGGATTCGACACCTACCAACAGTTGGGAAAGACGCAAAGAATTGCAGCTATCAGAAGAGATTTCGAAGAATGTGTCGATGTGAAGAGCCTATGGACCCATTCGTTGCCCAGCATCCATTGGAAGCGACTCAATTCCGGACCAAATGTCGGACCAATCGGATTGAGTCAAATTCCACAAAGTTCTTTCGCAGAGTGGTTCGCCCTCCCGTTACAGTATGCTCGATCGGTGATCCTGCGATTAGCCGCACTCCGATGCATCGATGCTACTGGATCGCTACCGGAACAAGCGAGTGATCTTAGCCAGTACGGCGCCACCGCTGCCGTATGGATGAATCCACTCGAAGGAAAAGCATGGACCCAACGCAATGGCGAATGGAAATTCCACCGTACCGAATCGGGCGTTGGGACTATCTGGTTGCAACCCGCACCCAGTCGAGTTCTCGATGCTGCATTTCCTTTCCCGGCCAGCATGCAGTTCGAGCCGAAATCACAAATCGCTCCAGATTCGCAATGACAGTCTAATAATCCCATCGAATACACGATGCTGGCCCTTGCGTGGCTCTGATGTATACTTCCCATTCGAGCTATCGCTTCGTGTCTCGACATGTCCCGCAGGTTCGTCGTGAGCTCGTGAAGGTTTACACCATAGAGATTCAATCCATAGGGATTCAGTATTGTTTTACGCTTGGGCCTTGTTGCTGACACTCGCCAATATCGCGGCTTGGTGCCTGAACACTTTGTCGCTACCTGGCAATTGGTTGATCGTCGGACTGTCTGCTCTCTTCGCCGCGCTGGTCCCGTCGCCGCAAGGACAAGGGATCGGCTGGATCGGGGTTGCGATCCTTGCCGGGCTGGCTGTCCTCGGGGAAGTCGTCGAGTTCTTCGCGAGCGCAGCGGTTGCAGGCAAGCGTGGTGGTAGTCGCCGTGGGATGGTGTTGGCTGTCGGAGGCACGACAATCGGTAGTATTGCCGGAGCCTTTATTAGCCTTCCAATCCCGATTATCGGTCCTCTTCTCGGTGCTCTCATCGGAGGTGCGCTCGGCGCGTTCGGAGGAGCGTGGGCTGGAGAAGCATGGAAAGGGAAATCCCTAGGAGAAGGGTACCACATCAGCAAAGGAGCCCTTTGGGGTCGACTGCTTGGGACGGCGGGCAAACTGGCCATCGGAACGTTGATGGTGATCATCGCCGCCATCGATACGTGGTTCTAATCCTAGCAGATGGACTGCAGGACCTCAGCACTTGAGGATTCGGCGGGAATGATGCGCTCGCGCACGGTTGCCGGAACTGTTGGGCTATATTCTCACCACTGAATCGATCATAATGCATGCTGGGCCTGCGTGTTACACATGCGTCACCCGTTGATCGCTGTCTGGCAAAACACAGCCCAAAATTGGCTCTGTCCCTCCCTTCCATCTCCCCCCACACGAGCGTATTCCCATGACCCATCGCATCGATTCTGCGCAGTACCGTTCTTACTTCCGATCCCGCCGAGAGTTTTTGGTGCGTTCCGCCGCAGCACTGGCGGGCGGAGGGGTGATCGCCCAAGTGAGTCCCAGCTTGCTATGGGCTGCCCCCAGCGCGTTGACCGCCCAAGAGACCGCGACGGGATTTCTTGCGACTCTCAGCGCCGAGCAACGCGCTCAAGCCCAACTCGACTACGCCGCCAAAGAACGGGTGCAATGGCATTTCATTCCGATGGAAACCCGCAAGGGGTTACCCCTTCGCGAGATGACCGAAGCGCAACGCCAAGCGGCGATGGGGTTGATGGCCGCGGTTACGAGCGAAGCTGGGTTTCGCCGCGCGGTTGACGTCATGGCCTACGAAGCGATATTGCTGGAACTCGAAGGGCCCGCCCAAGCCAAGCGACGTGATTATCAAAAGTTTTATTTCACCGTGTATGGCAACCCAGACCCGAAGGGTGCATGGGGAGTGAGTATCGAAGGGCACCATTTGTCGCTGAACATGACCTTCGATGGAGATCGCGTTGTCGATTCGACACCTCACTTCTTTGGTGTGAATCCGGCCAAGCTCAAGCGGGACTTCCAAACACCCGATCCGATGCAAGCAGGTTCAAAGACGAAGTATACCGCAGGCAATCGTCTCCTCCTCCCCGAAGAAGGGGCAGCGTATGTGTTTCTTAGCACACTGACCGACGAGCAAAAAGCGAAGACCCTCTTCGCACCCGAGGCACCGGCCGACATCCAATGGCCCGGGGAACCGCAACCGAAGGCTGAGGCCACTGTCGGTATCGCCGCTTCGAGTTTGAACGTAGACCAAAAGGCCAAGCTGATAGCGATCATCGCAGCCTACTCCACTACGCTTCCGGAATCGGTTGCTAAGGACCGTTGGAATTTGATCGAGAAGGACGGGATGGACAAGGTCTATTTCGGATGGGCAGGTGGGATGCAACCAACCGAGCAACACTTTTTCCGCATCCAAGGCCCCAGTTTCATCGCGGAACTGTGCAACTACCAAACCGACCCCGAAGGAACTGCAGCGAACCATATCCATTCGGTTTGGCGTGACTTGACCGGTGACTTCAACCTTCCTTTGGGTGCTTAGATTCACCGGCCACTTGATTCATGATCAATACTCTTTTCCTTCCTGAGTTGCGCGAAATGCTTCAAGAAGATCGCACCGACGATCTTCGAGAGTTTTGCATTGCGCTTCACCCCGCGCGGACTGCGGAGTTCATGGAAGGTCTAGACAACAACGAAACCTGGCGTGTGCTCCAGCATGCGCAGCCATCCCTCCAAGCGGAAATTTTTCAGTATTTCGACTCGTATCGCCAAGCGGAATTGCTGGCAACTCAGGACGAGAAGCAAGTCGCCGTGTTGGTTACTCAGTTGCCAGCCGACGACGCGGTAGACCTCCTGAGGGAATTGCCTGAATCGCGCGTCGATGAGATTTTGGCGTTGGTGCCGGCTCCGGACCGTCGTGATATCCGTCGATTGCAAACGTTTCCCGAGGGAACCGCTGGCGCACTGATGACCACCGAAGTCGCATGCTTGTCAGAAACGTTAACGGTCAAACAAGCGCTCGACGAATTGAGCCGGCAAGCGGGTCGATTGGAAACGATCTACTACATCTATGTCGTGGATGACACCAACCATCTTCGAGGTGTCGTCAGCGGCCGATTGCTCATATCCTCCATCGGTCGCCCTGAGACACGTCTCGCGGACTTGATGAAAACCGACATCGTGACCGCGAACGTCCACGATGATCAGGAACAAGTCGCCCAGAAAGTTGCGTTCTACAACATGTTGGCGATTCCGGTCGTCGACGATCATCAGCACATGCTCGGTATCATCACCCACGACGACGTGATCGACGTCGTACGAGAAGAAGCCGCAGAAGATGTCCAGCGAATTGTTGCCGTGGAGCCACTCAAGGATTCGTACTTGCGAACCCCGTTGATGATACTCTCATGGAAACGAGGATTTTGGCTATTGATTCTTTTTTTTGCAGCCCTGTCGACCGCGTTCGCGCTGCAGCAATACCAGGATTGGCTCGACAAGTATTCGTGGTTGGTCCTATTCATTCCACTCGTGATCAGTAGCGGAGGGAACTCAGGAAGCCAATCCTCAACATTGATCATTTCGGCGTTGATCACGAAAGATATAGACCTGTGCGATTGGTCCACGATCGTCCGAAGAGAATTGATCATGGGCCTGATTTTGGGTGGCATCATGGGATCCATCGGCTTTTTATGCGCGTTGGTATTAGCCCCGACTCATCGCGATGCATTGATAATTCCCATCACCATTCTGTGTGTCGTGACGTGCGGAACGTGCATGGGGAGTTTGCTCCCGTTGATGTTCAAGCGATTTGGGTTGGATCCGGCCATGATGAGTAATCAATTTGTAGCCGGCCTGAGCGATCTGCTTGGGATTCTCATCTACGTCAATGTCGCACTCCTCTTTCTGTCGTGAGTGGCCTGCTATTATGAGTGGCTTACCATGATCGGCCGATGGGAACAACGGACACATGGGTTGTACGGCCACACGCTCAATCATCGCCAGGTATTCTCACCCGATGGTCGATTCGTTTATTACGATACCCGCAACCGCGATACCGATATCCAGATCACACCCCGTGTCGAGAGGATGGATTTAGAAACCTCCGAAACAACGGTTGTTTACGAGACAGCACATCAAAGCGATTGGGGACCCGGAGTCGGTGCGGTGGCCTGTCATCCGAGCCAGCGCCGATTGCTTTTTATCCATGGCCTGCGCAATTGTTCGCAATCGCAGCCGTATACAATGACCCGTCGCTTTGGGGCTTTGGCGTGGGACACAGGAACACTCGCAACAGTCGTACCTGCTGAGGCGCGCATTGTCGATGCTCCCTGCTTCATGGGGGCACTGCGAGGTGGAACACATGCGCATAGCTGGTCACTCGATGGAAACATGATCAGCTTCACGTACAACGATGCAGTCGTCGAACGTCGCGCTCGAGCAGTTGCGAACAACGCGAATGAGTCCGCTGACTCAGAGCGATCGAGTTTGACCGATCTTCGGACCGTCGGAGTCATGGTCGCCGATCGGCTAGGCTTTAGCACTATCGAAGACGACGAGAATTTCTCC
>VGZN01000422.1 GCA_016872635.1 Planctomycetota bacterium
GTGCGCAAGCAGTACTTGGGCAACCTTCAAGACTCACCGATCGCCTCGCCGCCCGGCGCGCCCAACCACGCCAAATCGAGCGGTTCGTTTTTTGAGCCAATAACAAGCCGGAGCCCAGAAAACGCATCTGAGTATGCCCCCAGCGCGATCCCGCCAACTCCTTTCTTCCAACGCATGTCGATTCGTCGCCGCTCGGAATCCAAGCAAGATACGGTCGAATCGTAACCACTATCGATTCTACCAATCGTTCCATCTGGGCTCATAACCTTTGTTTTTAAAGGGTGGCGCAGCACGGGAAAAACAGCACGGAAAAACGGGTCACGAGAAATGGATTAGAATGGTGTCGTCCAATCAATGGCGCTACGCGATGATCGCCAGATTGCCCCCGCATTGATCGCTCCCCATCAGCAGCAATCGATTCCGGCATGATCACACCAAAAATTCTCCCACCTCGATCCTCCCGAATCCAACATGAATGCAATCTCCCCGAGGTATCTACCGCTTAGCCTCATCCTTGCAAGTCACATTCTTTGGACAAACGCTTGGGCCGCTGAGACGATCCAATTCAACCGCGATATTCGGCCAATCCTCTCCGCAGCATGCTTCCGTTGCCATGGTCAAGACTCTGGGCACCGGGAAGCTGATTTGCGCCTTGATATCGCCGAGTCGGCATTTGCGCCCCGCGAGGAGGGAAACGCCATCGTAGCGGGAGATCCCGAGAAAAGCATGGTATGGTCTCGGATTCACTCCAGCGACCCCGATCGTGTCATGCCGCCACCCAATGCAGCTAGGCAATTGACGCCGGAAGAAAAGGAACTGATTGGCGCATGGATTCGCGATGGTGCGAAGTACGAAAAGCATTGGGCATTTGAACCGATACATCGTGTCAATACGTCTGAACCGCAAGGATCAGATCACGTCGTCATCGATCGATGGATTGCGAAAGGAATCAACGATCGCGGATTGCAGACCAACGCATCGGCCGACCCGCGAACGTTGGTCCGTCGATTGGCATTCACGCTGACAGGTTTGCCTCCGACATTGGAAGAGGTCGAACAGTTTGCAACCCAACCGACCGAGGATAATTATGAACGTATGGTCGATCATTACTTGGAGTCTCCCCACTACGGCGAAGAAATGGCGAGGCATTGGCTCGATGTCGCGAGATACGGCGATACCCACGGTCTTCACCTCGACAACGATCGATTGATTTGGCCATATCGCGATTGGGTTGTCGATGCTTTCAATAAAAACATGCCGTTTTCTCAATTCACAATCGAGCAACTCGCCGGTGATTTGCTTCCGAATCCAACGCAATCCAATCTGATCGCGACTGGATTCAATCGATGCAACGTCACCACAGCAGAAGGGGGAGCGATCGCTGAGGAGTTCCTTTTCCGTTACGCGGTGGATCGTACCAGCACCACGATCCAAACGTGGCTCGGACTCACCGGGGGATGCGCCGTTTGCCACGATCACAAATATGATCCTCTGACGGCGCGCGAGTTCTACTCGATGTATTCCTTCTTCTACAGCGCTGCCGATCCCGCGATGGATGGAAACATCAATACGACAGAACCATTTCTGAAATTACCCACACCTCCGCAGCAACAGCAACTGGAACAAGCCAAACTCAAAGAGGAGAAGGCTCTCGAGAGGCTGCGTCAACTTGCAAACGAGTGGGCTCTCCTGGATGAAACTCACTCCGGAACCGACACCGCGGAAAAAGCGAATTCCCAAGCGTTATCGACATCGACCCCCATCACCGATATCTGGCTCGACGACGAACTGCCACTGGGTGCCACCCAACGCAATACTTCTCGCAATGGGGCACAATGGACTGATGGTGCGACCCCCGTCCCTATGGGGCGCCGGGCCTTGGCGACTGCATTTGGGGATAAATTTGAGCAGGTCATATCGAACCCTTTGGTACCCAAGTCGATCCCTGATCGAGCGAAGATCCATGCATGGGTACAAACCGATGCGGACGAACCACCCCAAGCAATCTTTTTGGAAGTTCGCTCGGACAAGGGTTCCAAACGTTGGGTTTGGACGAACGACGCTGCCAAATCGAAACTTGTCGATGCAGCACCGGAACGGGTCGTTGGCCCATTGCCGAAGCCAGGTGTTTGGCACCAGATCACCGTGCCCCAGTCGGTCGCGACCCAAACCAACGCCTCGCCCGATTCGACCAAAGAATCCACCGTCGATATGCTCCCCGCAGGTGCGATCGTCCAAGAGATCAAACTCGGGGTCTTTGGTGGTATTTGCCATTGGGACGGATTGATGGTGACTGGAGAAATCCATTGCGATGGCCCACCGCTAACACGAGACTTCCAAGCGTGGTGGAAACACCGTAAAGGCAAAGGTGCACCGCACGCTGTAGGCGAGGTTGCCAAGGCGATTCAAGAAGGCCCCGAGTCGGAAACGGGTACGAAAGCAAGCAGCGCTGTACGTGCTTATTTTGTCGCGATGGTCGATTCCGAAGTGCCTGCCACCATCGATCGCGCGCGCACGCAATGGCAAGAGGCACGAATCGAACGAGAGATTCTTGAAGATTCGATCCCTGGCACCATGATCTTTAAGGATCGTGACCAACCCCGACAAGCCCACATCATGACCCGCGGTCAATACGATGTGAAAGGGGATGCAGTTTCCTCCAATACGCCATCCTTTTTGCCACCCTTTTCCCCCTCGGACAGTGCTCGGCCCACGCGACTGGATCTAGCGAATTGGCTGTTGATGGATAGCAATCCACTTGTGGCGAGGGTCGCGGTGAATCGTTTATGGCAACAAGTCTATGGGCTAGGGATCGTGAAAACCTCCGACGACTTCGGTATCCAGGGAACACCCCCATCCCATCCCGAGCTGCTGGACGAACTGGCCGATCGATTTCGTCGAAATGGTTGGGACGTGAAGGCATTGATGAAGGGATTAGTGATGTCCTCGGCATTTCGACGAGACTCGCATGTCTCTCCAGATGGTTTCAGCAAAGATCCCGATAACCGTTGGCTCGCGCGTGGCCCCAGGATTCGACTAGATGCGGAGCAGATCCGCGATAACGTACTCGCAGTTAGTGGCTTGCTCGTTCGCCCTCCAGGGGGACCAGGGTTTTGCGGCTACCAGCCTCCTAAAATCTGGGAACCGGTAGGATACGGCGATTCCAACACTCGCTATTACATCCAACAGCACGGCGACGCGTTGTACCGAAGAAGTTTGTACGCGTATATCAAGCGCACTGCACCACCACCCTTCATGACCAATTTTGACGCCCCGAACCGTGAAACATTTTGCACACGACGCGAGCGCAGCAACACACCGCTTCAGGCGTTGCAATTGATGAATGATGTTCAACATTTTGAAGCCGCACGATGCTTGGCCGAAAGGATCGTGCGCGAGGGCTCAAACGATGATCTGACACGGGTCGATCGGCTCTTTGAAATCACTTTGGCAAGAAAACCCGACGAAATCGAGCGGATTGCGATGCTGAAATTCTTGATCCAATCAAGAGAACGGCTGAAAAACGCTCCCGAGGATGCGATCAAAATCGCGAACACAGGGGAGCGTTGGCGCGATGCGAAACTACCCATCGACGAGGTTGCTCCGTGGACTTTGGTTTGTAATCTGGTCCTCAATCTCGACGAAACGGTAACACGCAACTAACGCGACGTGCGAGCGTACTAACTCGGCTCATTTTTGTGCTCATCGAAAAAAATCATGAATCCGAATATCCATAACCAATCACCGATACGGCACTTTGAAATCCAGCAAACTCGGCGCCAGTTCTTCGGATCCAATGGTTTGCGACTCGGGAGTGTGGCGCTCGCATCGATGCTTGGGGCCAAACCGTTGTCCCCGCTCCGGGCTCAACCGATGATTCAACCGGTATCGGGCGGGAGTGTGCACCCTGCATTGCCAGGTCTCCCTCATTTTGCTCCCAAAGCGAAATCGATCATCTACCTGCACATGAACGGTGGGCCGTCACAAATCGATACTTGGGATTACAAACCGGGGCTTTCAGAGCAATTCGACAAGGATCTTCCCGACAGCATCCGCAAGGGTCAACGGATCACAACGATGACCAGTGGCCAAGCCCGGCTGCCGGTTGCTCCGAGTAAATTCAAGTTCAATCCGCATGGTCAATGCGGGCGATTCGTCAGTGAATTACTACCTTTTACTTCGGGAGTTGTCGATGACTTGGCGGTAATCAAGACAGTTCACACCAATGCCATCAACCATGATCCGGCATGCACCTTCGTGATGACAGGGAGTGAAGTCCCCGGCAAGGCAAGTTTAGGTGCGTGGTTAGCGTACGGTCTGGGTAGTGAAAGTGATAACTTGCCCGCATTTGTGGTTTTGACCCCGACGTGGTCGGCAACGGCACCTGCTCAGGCACTCTTTACGCGGATGTGGGCGAGCGGTTTCTTACCGACACGTTATACGGGCGTCGCGCTGCGAAGCGGAGCCGATCCTGTTTTGTATTTACGCAACCCGAACGGAGTCACGTTTGAGGATCGGCGGGCAATGCTGGATGCGTTGTCCGAAATGAATCACCATCGGCTACAAGCGGTTGGGGATCCGGAAATCCAAACCCGCATTTCGCAATACGAAATGGCCTATCGGATGCAGAGCAGCGTTCCAGACTTAGTCAAAATCGATGATGAACCGGAATCGGTACTCAGTCTTTACGGTCCCGATGTGCACAAACCCGGCACCTTCGCCGCAAGCGCCCTTCTGGCTCGCAGGATGGTCGAACGTGGGGTACGGGTCGTCCAATTGCTTCACCGCGGCTGGGATCAACACGGGAATATCGCCAACGACCTTCCAGCGCAATGCCGCGATGTCGATCAAGCATGT
>VGZN01000423.1 GCA_016872635.1 Planctomycetota bacterium
TTAACGTTGCTCGACTGAAACCTTCATTCCACGAGGCGAGATGCTTTATCGCGTTGCACAGCTTCCCTTCGTTCATTCTTACTTCGTGCGCAATGTCAGTCTCTTGGGATAAAGATGAAATTCTTGTGATCGCGAATCCCAGAGCGGGACGACTGGGTTCTAAACAATCCTTCGATCACGCACGTCTCCCATCCCATGCGCATTGGGTGTCCACCACTCATCCGGGACACGCTGAAACAATTGCCCTTGACGCAAGCAACCAGCGATACCGTACGGTGATCGCAGCAGGGGGTGATGGAACCATCCACGAAATTCTGAATGGACTGTTGCGCAATCCCTCCAATCAAACGCGTTTAGGAGTACTTTCCTTAGGCACTGCGAATGATTACGCATACTCCCTTCGTTCCCAGGCACATTCCATGCCACCCTTCTCCCGTTTTTGCGATATCGGTCTAGTCCATTGGGCGTCGAACAACGGATCCAGTGGCACCCGTTTTTTCTCCAACGTCGCAGGGATTGGACTCCCAGGTCGTGTCGCGCACTTCGCTCGACAAATGAAGCGGATCCCGGCCAGGGTTCGATACACTCTTGCGTTGTTACGAAGTATGGGGCCGGCTTTTCGGCCAATCGTTTCGCACATTACTCCGCACAACAGTGCAAAGGCAGAATGCGAAGAGCTACTGATGCTTTCCGCAGCCATCGGCATTCGAGAGGGAAGCTATCCACTTACGCCTAACGCCGTCATCGATGATGGACTGCTCGATATACTACGGGTTTCCATGCTACGACGGGTTGATTTAATCCGTTATTTTCCTCGCATCCTTCGAGGGAGTATACCGAAACGTGACCCACGCATCGCGGAGTTCCGTTCCGAAGAGATCACCATCACCAGCGAATCTGCTATTCCGTTCCATCTCGATGGCGAAATGCCAAACGATCCATCAGCAGCAAATGCAACGCAATTGTCGGTCCGAGTACTGAAGAAGCATTTGGCGGTTGAATTACTCGATTAGGACCTAGCAGACTTTCTTGAGCGAAACGAGACATCGGTTCGAGGTGAATACTTGAGCCTCGTTTCAAGCTCACGCAGTTTTTTGGTTAGATGCAACGAAAACCGCAATGGAACCACTTGTCTGCGGTAATGCCCCAACGATAGGCCATGGGTAAAAGGTCTGGCGTTACCGTGGCCCATAACTCTCGAAGAGTGTCATCTATCCATTGCCCGTTCACCACCAGAGATACAGTATAGCTTCGACGCCGTGCGTATTAACAACTTGCCTTGTGCGATGGCTGGTGTTGCCAATGCCATCTCATCGAGTGGATTTGTCCGTACCATGCGAAACTCGGGACCAGCGGAAATCACATAGGTCAATCCTTCCTCACTCAAACAAAAGACATATCCGTTATACGCCCACGGAGACGCAGTGAAGGTCCCTTTTGGCGAAAACCGTTGTTTCCCATAAATCTCTTCACCGGTTTTTGCATGATGGCAGGTCATGAAACCAAGATCGTACACGGTGTATAAATAGTCGCCGTAAACCAACTGCGTTGTATTGTAAGGCGATCCCTTGTCTTGATACCAAGCAATGTAGGGATTGTCCGTGTATTCATCATCACTGCCTGGTGAAATATTCCCGGTGGCACCTGGACGGATTGCGAAAGTAGGTCGATGCCCGTCACCGATGTAGCCACTCGAAATGTAACACAGACCATGCGCTGCGAAGGGAGACGGTATCACCAACGACGACATCTTGCCATCAAACTCCCAAAGCAAATCCCCCGCTAACGAGTAACTCCGATTTCGAGCTTGCCCGGGAACCACAACTTCTGTTCGTTGCTCGTTTTGCCAAACGAAGGGGGTCGCCCACGATTTAGTTTCCTGCCTCTCCCGTATCCACAACTCCTTTCCTGACTTCCCG
This sequence comes from Planctomycetota bacterium, assembly GCA_016872635.1. Lineage (GTDB taxonomy): Bacteria > Planctomycetota > Planctomycetia > Pirellulales > Pirellulaceae > JBKCUI01. The sequence continues at coordinate 1,920 of VGZN01000423.1, forward strand.
TCGAGTGCAGCTATCCAGGAGGCCTCGAGGTTGTCGTACACGACGAAAACCTTTCCGTCATGGACTACCGGACTCGAAGCGGCGCCATAACTGTAAAACGTCTTTTTAGGTTCGATCGGGTGGGACCACAGGAGAGTTCCATCGAAATCGTAACAGTACAAGCCGACATCTCCGAACAACACATATACTCGCTCCCCATCCGTAGCCACAGTTTCCGCAGCGTAGGAGCTTTTCGGATGCCGTGGTATTTTGGGCTGGCCGTTATGGGTTTCTCGTTTCCAAATCTCGTTCCCGGAATTCAAATCAATACAAATGGTCCACCAATGATGGATTCCTTTTCCCGGCACGCGTGTTCCTTCCCCTAGATACAGCCCCTTGGCTGGTTTGGTGTTCTCTTCATCGCTTGTCACGGTGGTCAAGAAAACATGATTTCCCCATACGACGGGGCAGGACCACCCCAATCCCGGCACATCGGTAGCCCAAACAACGTTATTAGTCTTGTCCCAAACCTCGGGCAATTTCGCGTCATCGAAAGCGACCCCGTCCGCTCGATCTCCTCGAAATCGACTCCAATGCTCTTGTCCACGAACTACCCCCTGCACCCCGATACCCATACTCAGTACCGCAAGAATGATGTTCCACAATTTCAGGTCCAGGCCAGGTCCGCGTACGATAGAGTGCACCATATTGATGTCCTGAGTAAGTAACCGAGCGAATGAAACGGTCCCTAGCGAGCAAAACTTTTTTACGCGTTGTACGATACACTGTTGGAATACCTCGAGTTTGAATGGCCGAGTTCGCTTCGCGCTATAAACTGGCTCCACGCTATAAACTGGCTTCACGCTATGAACTGGCTTCACACTATGGGTTGGCTTCACGCTATGATTTCGTTATGCGCTGTACCGTAGAACCATGAATCATTCATCCCTGTAAATCGCTGTTCTTTCCGCGATCGATGACCGTGATAAAACTCGCAATCATCCATATTTCCGTACACCATCATAATACCTATAAGGTGGCAGAGGCGAGGGGTGTCGCGACAGGTGGCACTGTTCTCACGGTCGACGAAGCGAAAAAAGTAGACCTTTCTGAGTACGCATTAGTCGGTTTCGGCTCTGGGATCTTTTTTTCGTCGCATCACCCAGCCTTGCTACGCTTCGTCCGTGAGCACGACACTATTCCCAACAAGGTTTTTCTATTCTCAACCGCCGGTCTTCCATCCCTGCATTGGATTTGGCACCGCTTGTTGCGCAAAGCTCTTCAAAAGAAGGGGATACAGATCCTTGGGGAAGCGAGCTACCCGGGCTGGGACACTGTTGGTCTTCTCCGCTGGATCGGTGGAATCCAACGTGGGCACCCTAACGAAAAAGATGTGTCGGCGGCTACTCAATTTGCCCTCCGAATGGCGGCATCCACACCAACGGAATCCAGCCTAGCTTAATTAGGAATGGCTAGGTGTTTTCTAGCACAAATTGGATTATGCTATGCTCGCAAACCGATCGCGAACTACAGACTTAATGCCTTGAATTGGGCCCCCCCCACGAGCTGCGATTTGGGCGCGAATCGAATCCGCGTGCGATCGTTGCGACCCATATCCATCTATTATTTCCCTCCGTTTTTTGATGATTTGATTTACATCTCGCAATCATTCTTCGCCCAATTGCAGAGACCACTGCTACAACTTTGCCCCAACGTTCTCCAACCTACACCATTTTAGGTCCGCTGACTTAAACCTCACCGAATGCGTAACTCACTCGCCTCTCGTTTTTGGCCTTGTTTCCTGAACTGCTACTTTCAAGGGCTCGTAACTGCCGCCGCCGCATTGCTCCCTTGGCAAACAATATGCACCCAAACGGCCACATCGGCCTACGCACAAGAAGCGACCGCAACCGAAGCTTTTAAACTTCAAGGGGAATATCTCAAAGCGGGTCGCGGAATCCAAGCCGCTGCTTTAGCGGGAGACCAATTCCGCGTGTCCTTCTACCAAGGTGGTTTGCCAGGCGAAGGCTGGGATCGCAGCCCCATCCAAGTCGTAGAAATGGATATTGAGGAACTCAAGGACGTTCTTGGAAACGCGGAAAAGATTGTCCGCAAAAGTCCGAGCCTTGGCGCGAAACCGCCGGCGAGCGCCATTGTCCTGTTCGATGGAACACAAGCCAGTATCGATCAGCATTGGCAACCCGGCGCAAAACTAGTTGAAGAAAACCTGTTGCTCGCAGGAGTCACCTCGAAGGACACCTTCAAAGATTATCGACTTCACCTGGAGTTTCGAACTCCATTTGTTCCCAACGCGATGGGACAAGGGCGCGGAAACAGTGGCGTGTATCACCAAGGGAGATACGAGACGCAGGTTCTCGATTCCTTTGGCTTCGACAACGAAGGAAACACCTGCGGTGCAATTTATGGAGTCAAAGCGGCAGATTTCAACGCGGGACTCCCGCCGATGGCTTGGCAAACCTACGACGTCGAATTCGTTGCTGCGCGCTTCGATGCCGAAGGTAAAAAAACATCCGATGCCAAACTTTCCGTTTGGCTAAATGGCTTTCCGATCCATCGCGATCAAAAGGCTCCGGGAGAAACGACAGCCGCCCCTGTGCGCGAAGGAAAAGATCCAGGGCCGCTTTACCTCCAAGATCACGGCAATCCGGTCACCTACCGAAACATCTGGGTCGTACCTATGGATGCAGATGCTGCCGCTCTACGCCCTCGAATACCCGGCTACGAACGCCTTGCCTCCCAGAGTAGCAACAAGGAATCGCTCGTGATGAGCGGGCAAATCCTCATAAGCGAATTGGGGTGCCTCTCATGCCATGCTGCAGGGCAAAAGAACACAATCCTGGAAAAGAAAGAAGCACCGATCTTGGATCAGGCTGGCAGTCGACTGCGGCCCGGATTCGTTGCCTCTATGCTCTCGGACGTCCATCGGACCAAA
>VGZN01000424.1 GCA_016872635.1 Planctomycetota bacterium
TATCGCATCGGCATCCTTCGATAGCCAATCGTTGAACGAAAAAGATCATGGCGCGGACGGACTGGTGTCCGGAGTGTCATGGATGTTGGTCGCCAACGTTCTGCAGCGAGGGGTTGGCTTCGCTCGAAATTTAGCGATATGCCATTTCCTCTCGCAGCAGCAATTAGGGATGTGGGCACTCGCCAGCGGCTTCTTTGTAATGGGTGCACCATTGGCGGTGCTAGGTCTTCCCGGCACCTTCGGACGATTTGCGGAAACCTATCGAAGTGTCGGTCAACTGAAGCAGTTTGTCGTACCCCTCATGGCAGTCTCGCTGTGCGGCTTGCTCGCGACGTCACTGTGCATGATGGCAATGCCCATCGCCAGCGGTAGCTTGATCTTTGGATCTCCGCAGGACAGTTTGACCATGCTCTCTCTGTGCATCGCGGTGGGGAGTATCGCGCTGTTCAATGCTGGGACAGAGTTGATGAATGGACTCCGAAGATCCAAGATCGTGTCATCGATGCATACGGTAAATTCATTAGCACTCACTGCGACTGGACTTGCAGTATTGCTTGTTTGGCCCGACTGGCGCGCGATGGTCTTCGCGTTTTCGGCATCCGCTTTGATCGGCCTCATTCCGTCCTTGCCCGTTCTTCGCGATCGATCGTATTGGGCGACTACTTCGACTGTAGATTTCTCGCAAACAAGAATGTGGTCAAGGATCGCTCCGTATGCTGCGAACATTTGGTTCTTTAACGCAATCACCAACACGTTTGACATCGTCGACCGACTGATGCTGCTTCATTGGGGTTCTGCAACCCAGACCAGCGAAGCAAGCCAGTCATTGATCGGACAACTCCATAGCGGGAAACTGCTGCCAGCATTCCTAGCGAGCGTATCCCTCATGTTTTCCGGAATTTTGCTCCCCTATCTCGTCCGCGACTGGGAGTCCCATCGGCGAGATCGCGTCGTACAGTTCCTGCGATCGTCGATCAGCATGGGTACCCTCTTTTTCGTCGGAGCGTCCATCGGTGCGATGATCGTCGCACCCACGTTGTTCCAAGGGTTATTCGCCAACAAATACTCAGAAGGACTCGGGGTTATACCTTTGGCTTTGATCGCAGTCTGCTGGATGGCTGTTGCCTTGAACCTGCACAATTACTTCTGGTGCTCCGAACGAGGCCGAGTGCTCGCACTGATCGCGTTAGGAAGTTTGGCGGTGAATATTATTGCGAATGCCTTGCTGATTCCATCTTTCGGCCTGAGAGGGGCGCTGACTGGCACGATGCTGGCCACCGGCTTTGACTTATGCGCAACCATCTTGGTCATGCGATTTCTCGGGGCCGACATGCGACGCGGTAGTTTTTTGATCTTGCTACTACCACTCATGCTCGCGGTAGGCGTACTCCCCGCAGCGTTGGCATGGAGTGTTGTCATCATCGCATGTTCCCGAACCGACTGGGTTCTCTCTGCCGATGAAAAACGGCTTCTTGATTCGGTGTTTCTCCCGATCTTGCGCAGAGCTGGGGTGAGACTCCAAAGCATCTGGCAAACGGTCTAGACTATTTCAGCAAGTCTTTGTTGAAGGAAGCATCGACGTTCACCTTAGCTCGATCGATCAACTTTAGATCGACGAGCGTGTCGGAGAGATCGACCCAACGATCGTGGGTCATTTGTCCAACGCCTTCCAACTCACCGTTGACCATGCAAAGTGGTTTCAAGGCTTCGACACCGTAAACGAGTGCATCGAGTTCCAGACCCTGTTTGTTATTTTTAAGAATGATTTCGTTGGATGCTGCGGGATCGGTCAAGTACTTTTGCCAACCCTCAACCGATGCCTTGACCATATTCCGGCAGGTATCTTGATGATCTTTAAGATAGGTTTCCGTCGTGACGAGGAGGCTCGCGTAGGGGTTGTATCCGATATCCGACATCATCAACTGGGTAACTTCGACCCCTTGTTGCTTTGCCATGAACGGCTCGCTGAATGTGTAGCCTTGGGCTGCATATCCAGGCCCGGCAACCAATTGCGCGACCGAGCCAAAGTAAGGAGCTAATTTGACCGAATCATCCAGTAAACCTTTGCTTCGTAAGAATGGAGCGTAGGGACGCGTTGAATCGACTTGAAAGGTCAAATTCTTGAACTCTTGAAACGATTTGATCCCCGAGTCTGCTCGGACCATGATGCACCGTGGACCCTGTTGAATGGGAGCCATCAAGGCGACCAGTGGGATATCTTGATTCCGGGCCACCAGAACGTCGTCGGCATTAGCGACACCGAACTGCACCCTACCGAGGATGAGCGTTTGCGGGACAACCGTGGTCTTTCCACCTGGTTGTATCTCCACATCGAGCCCATACTTCTCAAAAATGCCATGAACTTTGGCCGCATAAAAACCGCCGTGCTCCGCCTCGGGATACCAATTCAGCAGGAGACTGACCTTGGTCAATTTCGCTGGATTGGCTGGACCACTTGCCGCACCAGCCTCGGGTGCGACGCCCGATTTGTCAGTCGCCGGGGTCTTTGTGCTGGAAGAGGAGTCGCAACCAGACAGGAGGCATACCGAGAAAACCACACCCATCGAGGCACCCAGTGAACAAATACCGAGTGAGCAAAGATGTCGCCATAGGGACATTGATGACGGATTCAGAGTGTCAGAAGAGGTCATAGATCGAGTCATGGAATCGTCCAAAAAATGAGGCACTATTAAAAAATCGGGATACTACACCGTACTCAATCAATCTTTCAACATCCGAGATCGCCTTCGCGGCTAGAGTCGTCACAATCGACTCCCGCCGGCACTTTTGCCAGCTCCCGTAGCACGCTCAAAGCCAACTCCCCCAAAACTATCGGCCCAACCGTTGCACGGGTGAGAGTGCGAAGGAACAGCGACGGACACAAACGCATTGAAAGATCCCAGTGCATGGTAACACACCGTCTAGTCGAACATGTCGCCGGTTGCCTGTTAAGCACCTGACATCCGAAGAAATTCCCTGCTTTCGGTCGAGATAGAACTCGAAATGGGCGTTGGCGAATGCGTGAGGATGTCTAAAATCCCCGTTTGGATTTCGGGAGTCATTTTATTTTCACCCTCCTTCGCGAGGAACTCCACGCAATCGCATTTACCGGGCAACCGAATACGGCATGGTTCGATCTCGTCAATTCCCATTCGACCTACTCCATACAGACCTAGGGACTGCAGCTCGGCGCGGTAGACTCCATTTGCCGCATGGAGTCGTGGAAACACCTGCCTTCATGCCCGTAGGCACGCAAGCCACCGTTAAGGGCCTGACGATCGATCAAGTGGTAGCGACCGGCGCTCATATCCTGCTCGGAAACACCTACCATTTGGGCCTAAGACCGGGGGGTGAATTGATCGAGTCGATGGGGGGATTGCATCGGTTCATGGGCTGGGATAAACCGATCCTCACCGACAGTGGTGGATTCCAAATTTTCTCGCTCGGAGAAATGAACCGCGTTGAAGAGGATGGAGCCACGTTCAAGTCTCATTTGGACGGGGCCACGATACACCTGAGACCCGAGGATTCCATTCGCATCCAAGAGCAACTAGGTAGTGACATTGCGATGGTTCTCGACCATGTCGTCGCCTTACCTGCTAGCATCGAGCAAGTACGCGACGCGATGGACCGTTCGATTCGGTGGGCTCGACGTTGTTTGGATTGCGCGGCGAGAGATGATCAAGCGAAATTCGCCATTGTACAGGGCGGACTTGAACCCACCCTCCGAGTATCGTGCGCAGAGCAATTGATCGAGATCGGATTCGATGGATACGCGATCGGTGGACTGAGTGTGGGGGAACCTCCTCCTGAAATGTACCGGATGCTCGACATCGTCTGCCCCGTTTTGCCCTCTGACCAACCAAGGTACTTGATGGGGGTTGGACGACCGATCGATCTGGTGGAAGGAGTTGCTCGGGGAATCGACATGTTCGATTGTGTGATGCCAACTCGCAATGGACGCAATGCCCTCGCGTTCACGGCAGATGGTCCATTGCGGATGAGAAACCAATGCCATGCCCGAGATGAATCGCCCTTGGAAATAGATTGCCCATGCGTTGCGTGCAAGCATAGCCGATCCTACATTCGTCACCTTTTCCAAGCGGATGAAATGCTAGGACCTACTTTGCTTTCGATCCACAACTTGACCTTTTATCAACGATTGATGCAGCGAGCCAGGACGGCAATCGAACAAGGAGTTTACACTGAGTTCCTTCGCGAGCAACGAGAACGCTTACCTGGGCCGAGCAGTGGTGCCGCCCCCTAGTCCAGTTTGATCATCTTTTGCCTACGTATCCTATATATCCTTTTCCTTTAGTCCCGTTCTGAGCACTTCGAGTAGATCCATGAAGAATCGCGTTCTTGTCATCGGAAATGGCATCATCGGTTTGTCCTCGGCGCTCGCCGCCCTTCAACGGGGTCGAGATGTTACGATTCTCGATCGCATCGCCCCAGGTGGTGATAACTGCTCTCAAGGCAACGCGGGAATGGTCGTGCCCAGCCACTTTATACCACTCGCCGTACCAGGGATCATCTCGCAGGGTCTTCGCTGGATGCGCGATCCAGAATCCCCCTTCTACGTAAAGCCGCGTTTGAGCCTGGACTTGATGCGATGGGGATTGCGTTTCTACATGTCGACCAATGCTGACCAAGTCGCAGCCGGAACCCAAGTCCTAAGGGACATGAACTTGCAATCCCGCGAAATGTATTCCCAATGGCAAGATAGTGGTATCGACTGCTCGTTGGTCAAAAGGGGGTTGTTGATGCTGTGCAACACCCAGCATGCGCTCGATGAAGAAGCCACCGTCGCCAATCAAGCCCGCAGCCTCGGTATCCCTGCATCGGTT
>VGZN01000425.1 GCA_016872635.1 Planctomycetota bacterium
TTCAAATGGGTTTTGTAATGCCAAAAGAGGTCGCCGAACAAGGAGTCCCAAAACCGACAGGCGAGCAAGTCGATGTTCGCAAACGGGAAGGTGGGAGATTTGCCGTGGTGCGGTTTTCAGGGCAACTGACCAGCAAGTCCGCGAAAGAATACGAGACCAAGCTTCGAGCATGGATGCAATCGAAAGGACTCGTCGCCGATGAATCAACCCAGGGAAGCGGCGTCGAAACCGCAGGCTACGACCCTCCATTCACTCCTGGCCCGTTGCGGCGCAATGAAGTTCTCATCCGTCTTAAAACCGAAAAATAACACGCCAACAAACGTTCTGCACGACGATTCCTTCATCTAAAGCGGCACGACGCTCCGCCATCGTAAAATGTGGTTTAGGCTTGTTCTACGTGGTGGATGGGGACCTTGGGGATGAGTTTTTGCAGTACTGGGTATACGACGGCGGAGCGTCGTGCCAAATTCGTCACGGCTACGCCGAACTTCCAAAGCAAATTCTTGCAAATGCGAAACGAGTTGATTGCCCTACGCAAATCGCATGATCCGTCCGGCGACATGCAGACGCCATCTGATACGACTACAATGGCACATCTTCCCCCACGTGCGTCCTGGAGTTTCACAGAGCATGCCCCGCCAATTCGTTTCACCGGTCTTGATCGTCTGGGGCATAACGCTTGGATGCATGACTTTTTCATTCTCAGCTTTCGAGATCTTCGCGGTAGGTTGCGATGCGGCTGAGTCTTTCCAAGTCCCCTGCATACCAACCGGCGAGTCTACGCGCGATTGGATTGATTTCCAGAAACCAACGGGCGCCCAGCAGTTGATAGGGCCAGAAGGCTCACAGCTTATCCCGGAAAACCCCAACCAAAAGTCGCAATGGACGTTCTCGGAGGGTATCCTCACCGCTTCCCCGAAATGGGACAGCGTAGTCACACCCGATAGCTATCAAGACTTCGTGATGCATATCGAGTTTAACGTAAATGACGCGGGCGAAGTCGAACACGAACGCAACGGTAATTCCGGACTCTACCTACAACTTCGCTACGAATTGCAAATCCTTAACTCCTATAAAGTCCCATTCGAATCGTTCACGCGAACGGATTGTGGCTGCATCTATGGGATCAAGAAACCGGACCAAATGGCCTGCTTACCAGCTGGCCAGTGGCAATCTTTCGACGTTGCATTCCGTGCGGCTCGGTTCAACGAAGGCGAGAGGACCGAAAATGCACGTATCACCGTCTATCAGAACCAAAAGTTGATTCACGATGATTACATCCTTCCTCGACATACTGGAGCGGGGAAAAAAGAAGGCCCCGAATCGATGCCGATCAAACTCCAAGGACACCACAATCAGGTCCAATTCAGGAACTTCTGGATCAAGGTGGCTCTATAGAGCGGTGAACAACTGACGTCACCTCCGTTGTCGAATTGCATGGCTAGTTTCGATCCCCCGAACCAGCATCATACGATCCTCGAAGGCAGGTTGTCTGACGCGTCGATGGATGGGCATGTCAATTTCGACCGATTGCCGCCATGCAAACCGAACTTATGCCATAATCTCGACTCCATTCGTTTCGGATCCATCGCCTTAAAAATAGATCTCGTCGTAGTTTCTTGGCGACAACCTATGCCACCGGAAAATCAAAAGCATGAACCCTGACGTAACACCTTCGAATCCATTGCCTCCAAAAGATGCCCACAAGCGAGGATTGCACCGTACGATGACCCTCGGCGGGACCTATGCCACTCGCAACTATACGATCAAACACCTGCAAGATTTAAAAGGAAAGACAGTTCTTACCGAGACAATGCCCTTTACAACGAGCGAGGCAGCGGCAGCCGAAGAAGCTGGGATCGATACGCTTAAAGTCAAGTTTGATCCAGCAAACCCAGCTAGTGCCATTGCGATCCGAAAAGCGGCTCCGCACACATTCATGACATTTTGTATTGGATTGACAAAAGTCGCTACTCCGGCCGAAGCGGTCCGTGCTGGGTTCGATGCCATGGATTTAGGTGCTGATGGAATTATGTGCCAATGGGGACCGGAATTCATTCAAGCGGTTTCACGCGTAGGAATCCCTGTCGAAGCTCACGCGGGCCTCGTGCCCCGCCTGAGCACGTGGACAGGTGGCCTTAGAGCAGTTGGAAAAACTATTGAAGAAGCTCTGAGGGTATATAAACAGATTCAATCATTCGAAGACGCGGGAGCATGGGCGGTTGAGGTTGAAGTCGTACCCGCAGAGTTGCTTGCACAGATTTCCCGTCGAACACGATTGGTGACTTCATCGATCGGCGCAGGGAGTGGCGGTGATATTCAATTCATGTTCGCCGAAGATATTTTGGGCAATCATGCTCCTCCGTACCCACGCCATACCAAACAATATCGGAACCTGTTCAAAATGGATCAGGCGATCCAGGAAGAGCGAGTCGGGGGATTTCGGGACTACATCGCTGATGTGAAAAACGGTAGGTTCCCCGGCCCTGAACACATCGTCAAGTCACCCGATGGACTGATCTCGCAGTTTCTTGATGCCGTTGGCCCGCCAACAGAAAACAGCTAGCAGCGCTAGCTATGAATACCCAGTGCCATGCCCGCCTTTGTGTGAACTCGGTCAGGAGCAAGTCGCTCATGGGCTCGATCGTGCAGGTCGATCTTGCTGACCTATCCGCGTCACCGCTTCAAGAAATACTTCGCGTAGCAGCCTAAACTCACAAAGGGAAGTTGCGTCACGGAGAGGAATCATAAATCACCCAAATAGACAGAGCCCTTTTTTCCAACACAAAGGCATTGCAATTTCACTTATGGAACCTGTTAAAGTCCGCAAACCAACAAGCTGCCAAACGCGATTTACTCAGTACATACCATCGCAAATCAGTGTTGAAACCACCCTGACTTAGTCGACTTTCTTGAACGACTCGATGTGTGTCTCCCGCATCGTAATACCATCATGCATAAAACAAGGAGGGTCATCGTATTTGAGAATCCTGATCCCGGTCAGCGACGAGTTCGACACCAACTGCATGAGATCGTCTTTGGATGGCACAAATTTCACAGGTGCACCTGATCCTGAAAGACTCGGGTTCGCATGCTCCTTCTCACCAGATAGCATTCGCAATAGCAATCTGCCGCCAGGCTTCAGAGCACGTATCGATTCCTGAAGCAAACGATTTCTATCTTCCGCAGGCATAGGAACGTTGAACGATCCTCGCAAACGTACCTCATCAACCGAGTTGTCACATGCATCTATTCGAACTGGAACGGTTGTTCCCAGGCGGTGTTCCCACACAACAGCGTCTTCGGGTAGGGTGCTATTTGTCATCACCTCGAGGCTTTGTCCTGCTCCACGGTGATCGAGTGAATCGTCGTCGAGGGTATAGAATTCCCACAATGTGTTGTCAGGATCATGAACCCAAAACTTAGTTTGTTTGGCGTAGCAGCACTCAACCCCCTCCTCTCTCTGAGAGCGAATGCCACACCTTTCGAGGCGTTCCTGTGCTGCCACCAATTGTCGAGGAGTTGCGAGTCGCAAACCAAGGTGGTTCAATGTGCCACCACCCGACTTTCCGTTGGGCTCCAAAGATAGTACGAGCGGTGGATCGTTCACCTCAAACTTTGCGTAGTCGTCACGACGTTTGGCTGGATGGCTATCAAAGAGTATTTGGTAAAATTGCACAGAACGGTCAAGATTCGTTACATTTAGCGATATATGGAAACGAACACCAGGAATAGCGCTTGGGAGTTTTGTGATAGGAGTCATTAGTGGGTATCCTTTTGATTATCCAGTTGAGGATGTTTCCAGGGGTGCGGCAGCGGAGTTAGGATCGAAGCAATCGCCATGAACAATATAGCGACTGCGAGGCTTAAGAAAACGGTCGAATAGGAATTCGATTCACGTTTAGCTAGTGAGAAAACAAGCGGCCCAGCGGCGGATGCAAAGACCGTGAGCATCTGCGCGGCGCCTTGAATCTGCCCCAATTCTCTCATGCCATACATTTTCCCCCAGGCGGCAAAGAAAAGGAGGGCGACTGCACCTGAGGCGATGCCCAAACCAATTCCATAGGCGTACGCGTGCCACTCCTCTGTCGCGCGGGTAAGCCCGGCGAGTGACAATGCGGTTACGAAAAGGCATAGTGCTAGAAGGCGATTGAGCGAAACGTAATTCACCATCCATCCGAAGAAGAATTTCGATGCGATCGCCACGATGGTCACTTCAGATAAGACTCGGAAGTACAACCCACGATCAAATCCTCGCTCTCGGAAAATATCCTCGTTGAAAAGCGAAACGCCTGCGTAAATCATTCCCCAGAGTGATATCGTCAAGCTAAATGTCCAGAAAGCAGGCGTTCGCAACGATTCTTTCAGCGTATATCCAGTGAGAGCAGATGCTCCAGTCGGGGCCTCTCGCTGCTCATTTGGGAGCGTGATTCTTGGCAAAAGCATCGCTGCTGCAGACAGTGTCACTAGAGCAATTCCAATCCCAAACCAAACCGTTCTCCAAGTCACCCCTTCAAAAGTGAATGCCCAAGCAACACCGTTGATTAACGCCAAGTGAAACAGTGCGGACAGAATGGCGTACCATGCCATCGCAAGCCCTAATCGCTGAGCGGGAAATGATTTTGCTACGATCGAGATACTGACAACTGAAAGCGCGCTTTGCCCCAACCCACGGGTCAACATGATTGTTACAGATAGCATCTGCAAATCGGTCACTTGGCTCATTCCGAGAACCACGCAGCCTAAAAGGAGAAGGTTGATGGCTAAGACCCACCGCCGATCGTACCTATCGAAGAGCCATCCGATAGGAAGGCAGAAAGCGGAGCCAATTAGCGTTGCC
>VGZN01000426.1 GCA_016872635.1 Planctomycetota bacterium
CGTTCGGGTCGAGCGTCTCACCCTTTTTGTCGGCTGCCAACGCTGCCTGCGCGAGATCCATAAGCCTCTTTTGGGAAGCTTCGTTCAACCCTAATGTATCTTTACGGCGAAGACTGCTTTCAAGAACACCTTGAAGAAGGGCCCCCCTCTGAGCTTCATTGGGGAGCGCCAACGGCTTGTCGCTATGGAGCAATCGGTCGATCAGCCGTGACTGTTGCCCACCGTTTCCGAACTCCGCAACAAGCTTGGCCAGTTCTGGCTTCGAAGCCAACCCTACGGCATCGTTCGCTGCAACTGGCTCGTCGAGCATATTCAGAATGGCATCCACCGTGGTTGGATCCTCAACTGCTCGCATCGCAAACGCGATAGCGCTCGGATCATTGCCAAACCGGAATTTACCACTGCGAAACTCAGGAAGCCATTGAGTCGCTAAATCCCGCAGGGTTTGCCACAACGCAAAATCCAAAAATCGATCCATCGGCTTCTTGAGAATCGCGCACGCCGCATCGGCGGCATCGGACGACGGTAATTCCGACAACAATCGAACCGCTTCCAAACGGACACGCGGGTGATTATCATTCGCGAGCTTTCGTCCAAGGGCTGTCCATTGTGAAATCTGAGAGGGATCCAGGTTTCCATATTGCTCGGACTTCACCCAGCGGATTTGATTGGCGATTTGGTGGGTGTAGGCTGCCCGCAGACGTCCGTCTTCCGCAGCGATCAAACTCTTCTGCAGTCGGGTATCGAACACTCCCAATCCTTCCATCAGCCACGACAACTCAAGTTGCTCGAGTCCACGGTTAGGGTCGGCAGCCGCTTCATCGATACGCTTCGAAACAGATTGGCGAACCTCTTCGCTGCGCAGCATCCCTACGCGAAGCGCTTGCCCGGCAAATAGTCGGACGAGATCCGCGTCATCTTTGAGCCGCTCTAAATTCTTACCAACCGGGTCCTTGGCGGTGATCGATTCGGACGCAACCGGCTTTTGATCCTTGTGGGTCAGCCTCCAGATACGCCCGTGTGTCCGGTCTCTGCGAGGGTCTCGGAAATCCACTTCACCATGCTGAATGATCGGGTTGTACCAGTCGGCGATGTACAGTGCTCCATCGAGTCCTTGCTTGGCATCGATAGGTCGGAATGCGACGTGGGGAGTTTTAATCAACTCTGGTTGCTGAGCGGATTCGTAACCGCTTCGATCGTCGGATACCTTAAAACGACAAACGCGATGCGCACGAAAATCGTTTGTGACCATACTGCCTCGTATCGACTCGGGCCAATGACTTCCTGACAAAATCTCCAACCCACAATGCTTGGGACTACCCGGATTCAATCCTGTCATCAACCGTTTTGCACCGACGGCTGTCACAAAGACGCTACCTGGGAAGGCATAATTGATCCCCTCACCATAAGCACCATCGGTTGCAAACATTTGGCCGTAGCGATCAAAATGCACACCCCAAGGGTTCACAAACCCTCGCACCACCACCTCGAGACGCTTCGTGCTCGGATGATAACGCCAAATTCCACCTCCATTCAGTCGCTGAACACCCCAAGGTGTTTCAATGTGGGAATGGATGTAAATCGACTGATTCATATAAATCCATCCATCATGTCCCCATCGCAGCGAATGGAGCAAATGGTGCGTGTCCTCTGTACCAAACCCCGACAAAATCACTTGGCGCTCATCAGCGACCAAATCTCCGTCGGTGTCGCGGAGATAAAGCAATTGGTCGCTATTGACCACATAAGCACTCGCTTGATCGCCATCGTTACCTGGCAGTACCCCCGTTGGGATCAACAGACCATCCGCAAAGACAACCGTCCTCTCAGCTTTCCCGTCCTTGTTTTCATCGATCAAGATCAAAATCTTGTCGTTGGATGGCTCCCCAGGTTTTATCTGCGGATATGTTTCGCTAGACGCGATCCAAAGCCTATTCTGGTTATCCCAATTCATATGGATGGGCTTTGCCATCGCAGGATCGCCGGCAAATAACTCCACCCTCCAGCCATCATCGATCTGAAAGGTCTCCCGCTCCAATTTCGGATCGGGAACAGGAATGTCTTTAAGCTCCCGCTGCGCATGCACTGGGAGGCTCAATAAACTCAGACTGCAGACGAGCCCCAGAGCCAATACTGGGAAACAGGTACGAATCCAACGCATCGAAACACTCATCTTCTTGTTTTTAGGGTAAGTGAGGACAGTGAGGATATAGTGAGGATAAGGAGGGATGTAAGCAAGGCAGGGGCACCACAGCGGCCGCATCCTACCGTTCGGTCCGAGCCGTCCAGGGAGCACCTGCTATGAGGGCTTTAAACCGCAAAAGCGCAGACAACATTTGCCCCAAACCAAAGAGGCGTTCCAACCGGAATCGCATCTCTACGGCGATCAGCGATTTGCCCTACGCAACGACCATTGTACCTAACCCATAATTTTGAATTGGTTATAATCGTGCCCTTGAAGGATTTTTTTCAAGGACGCTAACCCCACGAGTCCCATTCATGACTGCGCCGTACTATTGCGGATTTGATCTCGGTGGAACCAAAATGCTTTGCGTCATTCTCGACGCGAATTTCGAGGTGATCGCTCGCAAACGCAAGAAAACGAAAGGGATGGAAGGAGCACAAGCGGGATTGGTGCGCATCGTGGACACCATCCGGGAAACGATCGCCGAAGCCAACTTGCCTCTCGAGGGATTGAAAGCCATAGGCATCGGTGTACCCGGCCCTGTCGACATGGATAACGGGATCGTTCACGTCGCAGTCAACCTCAAGTGGAAGAACGTACCGCTCGGCAGCTTGCTTCAAGACGCATTCCAACGCCCGGTATCGGTTCTCAACGATGTAGACGCCGGCGTCTACGGTGAATTTCGTGTCGGCGCCGCTGTCGGAGCACACAGCGTCGCTGGAATCTTCCCCGGCACCGGGATCGGCGGCGGCTTTGTTTATGACAAACAGATCCTCCGTGGAAAACGTCATACCGGGATGGAAATTGGACATACTCGCATCGCGTCGACGGATCACACGAGCGGAATGCGCATGAGCGGCACTTTGGAAAGCGAAGCCAGTCGACTGGCGATCGCTGCGAACTGCGCAAAACTCGCCTATCGCGGCGATGCGCCCACCCTCGCCAAATCAACTGGGACAGACCTTTCGGAAATTCGAAGCAAAGCCCTGGCAGCCGCCGTAAAGGGTGGCGACGAACACGTCGAGCAAATCATTCGACGCGCCGCTCGTACCGTTGGCTATTCGGTCGTGAACCTCGTCCACTTGCTCACTCCCGAAATCATTGTGCTCGGCGGTGGTTTGGTCGAAGCCCTCAGCGATATCTACCTCGAAGAAGTCAAAAAGACTGTCGACGCCAACGTCCTCGAATGCTACGCAGACACGTTTAAAATCAAACTTGCAAAACTCGGTGATGATGCTGGTGCCATCGGTGCTGGGATATGGGGCTCGGAACATGCAAAGATGATTCCACCAGCCACCAACCCTGTGAACGGTTGAACTGCATGATCCTCGAAGTGGTGTGACGATCCACTCCGCTGGCCCCTTATCGCGGCGTTTAGCGCCGCTTGACCAAAACCTCATGCGCAACAACCAAGAATCAACAGAACTCTCCTTCAATTGCACCCAGCCACCCAGTAATTTGATCCAACGCCGTGATTGGATCCTACAATGCCTCGTAGCTAGCGGTGCGATTGTCGCATCTGGGGAAGCGACTTCCCTTGCAAACTCTCTCGCGAACCCAACGCAGGACCCCGAACCCAAAAAAGAGTCTGATGCCCCGCCTTTTTCCAAGGAGATGATTCGAAACGCTGCTTGGCTGTCACGCGTTCCACTCGATGACGATCAATGCCAAGCGATTGCATCGAGCCTCAACGCAAAACATGCATCGGTCCAGGCGCTTCGATCCACACCGATCGACGAGAATACTTCGACGGCAATGACGTTTACTCCATGGTTCTTCGCTAAACAGGGGTTCATCGCTCAACGAGGATCCGATCCCCAGTCGCAACCGAGTTATGCCTCCCCTAAAAAAATTGCATTTGCTGAGACTCTTCCGTCGTTCGAGAGCATCGATGAATGCGCGTTCTGGTCGGTGCGCCAATTGGCCGCTGGATTAAGGGCCAAAAAATTCACCAGTGTTCAACTGACGCAAATGTACTTGGATCGTCTGAGGAAATACGATCCTGTCCTTAATTGCGTGGTTTCTTGGAACGATTTGGCCATCGATCAAGCCCGAAAAGCGGACATGGAACTCTCTAGCGGCAACGACAAAGGTGTCCTGCACGGGATTCCATGGGGGGCCAAGGATATCATCGCCATCCCCGGTATGCCGACAACATGGGGCGCTGTGGACTACCAAAACACGTTTCGGGACGGTACTGCCACTATCGCGCAACGAATGATCGATGCCGGGGCCGTCCTCCTCGCAAAACTTTCAGTGGGTACATTGGCCTGGGGGGATCAATGGTTTCGCGCGATGACTCGTAACCCCTGGGATCCAGACAAAGGCAGTTCGGGATCGTCAGCAGGGAGCGCCTCTGCGGCAGTGGCGGGCCTGGTCGGGTTCGCCATCGGTTCTGAGACGCTGGGCAGCATCGTTTCGCCAACACGCATCTGTTGCACAACGGGTCTACGCCCGACTTTTGGACGCGTGAGTCGACATGGTTGTATGACCCTAGGCTGGTCGATGGACAAGATTGGACCCATTGCACGATTTGTCGATGACTGCGCTGCGATTTTTCCATTCATGATCGGTGGCGATGGCCTTGACGCAACCGTTGTCGAACGCCCATTTACGATGCCTGACGAATCATGGAACGTGAAGTCCCTGCG
>VGZN01000427.1 GCA_016872635.1 Planctomycetota bacterium
GATCGGTTTGAAGCTTACTTGCGGTATCTGGCGACGGAGAAATATCGAGTGATCGCGATGAGAGATTTGATTGAGTACGTTGTTCCCAACGTTCAACCTTCGGATCCCTTGGCCATCCAGCGAATTGAGGTCGATAGAATCAAAGCCGATCAACTCAAGACCGGCGAATGACTTGCACGCAATGGCATCCGTACCCCGAGTTGTCTTCACCTTAGTTCCCTAGGCCTTAGTTCCCTGGGCCTTAGTCACGCTTTTCCTCGATTTCCATGGATCATGATCTCATGCGACGCAGAACGTTTTGCAAGACAACCTTCGCGACGGGCGCCGCGATGTCGGCACCTGTCGCTCTTGATCCGCTCCAAGCGGAATCGCGCCAACCCAACGAACTTTTCAGCCATTTCGAAACACCGTTTGGCGACGACTTCCAAAATTTGGACTCGCTGGCAACCGGTACTTGGTGGGACAAGCAACCCAAAGGACAGAACCCTCCTCCGACGATGAAAGTCCCACGGGATCAAACTGTGGCTTTTGCGATTTACACGCTGGATGCCAAGCTTCTATCACTTTCGGTACAACTCTATCCGTTAATGCCGGACGAACCCAGAGAAGTCCGACTTGAAATCCAGCGAGGGGATCAATGGGTCGAGGTCGCGAAAGTAGCCGTGAACTACCCAGGTTGGGATGCTCATTTTCGAATCTCGGACTGGGATGATAGCCAACCCCATCGGTACCGCGCGCGTCACGGTGAGTCGGCCTCCTTCGAAGGAACTTTACGCCGCAATCCAACCGACCGCGACACGCTCGTCATCGCGAGCATGTCGTGCAATTCCAGTCGCACCACTGGCACACGCCCAGAGATCATCGCGAATCTATTGAAACACGATCCTGACGTTCTTTTCTTCGCCGGTGATCAAACCTACCGACATACCGAACATACTGCAGGATGGATCGAATTTGGCTTGCAGTTCCGCGATGTTATGCGAGACCGTCCAACCATCACCATTCCCGACGACCACGATGTTGGCCATCCAAATCTTTGGGGAGAATCAGGCAAACGTTCCCGTCGCAATGATGGTGCCGACGGCGGGTACTTCTATCCTGTACCCTATGTTCAGATGGTGGAGCGTCAACAAACAAGTCACCTTCCACCGCCGGCTGATCCGACACCGCTGGAAAGCGGGATCGGTGTTTATTTCACGCGAATGCGTTGGGGTGGAGTCGATTTCGCAATCCTCGAGGATCGCAAATTCAAATCGGCTCCTATCGGTAATATCCCGCAGATGGGCCCTCGCCCCGATCACATCAATGACCCAAGTTACGACCCCAAAAGCATCGACCTACCCGGATTGAACTTACTCGGGGAACGCCAACACCGCTTTCTGCAATCCTGGACCGAGGATTGGAAAGACTCTCAAATCAAGTGCGTTCTTTCACAAACTGCATTCTGCGGAGCGGTACACATGCACGGAAAACGAGACGATCGATTGCTCGCTGATCTCGATTGCAATGGTTGGCCTCAGACGCAGCGAAAACGCGCTCTGCGAGAATTGCGACGTGTACGAGCGATCCATTTGTGCGGAGACCAGCACCTTGCCGTCGTGGTCAAACACGGCATCGACGAACCAGGAGATGGCCCCTTCGGGTTCACCTCCCCAGCGCTTGTCAACACGATTTACGGTCGATGGTGGCATCCGTTGAACGAACAACCTGGCCCGAACCCCGTACCAAACAGCCCTCTTCCTTGGACAGGCGACTACCTCGACGGCCTCGGCAACTCCATCCGCATGTTGGCGTATGCGAATCCACAGGGAATCGGTGATGAACGTCAACGTGCTGACGGCTTTGCGATCGCTCGATTTCACAAGCCCAGTGGTACTGTCACTCTCGAATGCTGGCCACGATTTTCCGATTTAGACGGTTCAGCCAAAGGGCAGTTTGCAGGATGGCCGATCCAGATTGCCATCGACGACAACGATGGACGCAAACCGATAGGCTGGCTACCCAAACTCCAGTTCGACAACGTCAAAGATCCTGTTGTGCAGGTGGTTGAAGAAGCAACGGGAGAAATCCTGTACACCGTTCGAGTTCGAGGCAACTCTTACCATCCTCGCGTCTATGGCAAGGGAACGTACACGATTCGTGTCGGACGCGACAATCCTCGTGGTGAGACGCTATCCGGAATCGCTTCGTCTTCTGATCCTAATGATGCCGGGGTGCGAAGCATCGCCACCCCTTGAACATCGATACGTCCCGAGCCCTTCACGAACTCATGATAGTTCGTTATTTTTTGTAGGACTGTTCGAACAATTGCTGCTGGGATGCCACCGAAGCCAACTCCGCTTGCGTTTGCTGAAGTTTTTGCATGGCTGCATCCAAGGCCTGTTGATGCGGCGCCATCTCTTTGACGATGTTGGCTTTGTTCTCTTGAGCTGCCGCCATCATAGCTTGTAGCTCCGCCAACTGCTTCTCCAATTGTCCGATGGTCGCAGCCGCTTGGTCCATCTTAGCCTTCACAGCCATCACGTTGGCTTGGTGTGGGGCAGCTTCGGCATTCGCTGCTGCGATCGATTGCTCGAATGCGGCTTTCTTTGCAGCCAGTTCTCCAGCCATCGCATTGAATCGGTTGAGCTCTTGTTCATTCGAGGCGAGTTCCGCTTGGGCCGCAAGTGCGGCACCATTCGCTCCATCTGCTTTCGCTTGTGCAGCCGCTGACTTTTCATTGGCAACTTTGAGCTCCGCAGCGAGAGCCTCCAATTTCTGATCTGCGGCAGCCTTAGTGGCATTCAATTCATTGACCTTCGCCATCGCGGCTGCGTACTCTTTTGACTTTACGTCATTGGCAGCGACGATCTCCGCTGCTTCTTTATCCTGTTGTGTTTTGAGGGTCTGCACTGCGGCCAACTCGTTGGTCACTTGAGCCACCACAGCACCTTTGGCCTCGACCACCTTCGCGGCCTCAGCGATCTGGGCATCGAGAGCAGCAGGATCCGGTGGAGTCCCTTCCTTCTGCTTTTGAAGTGCCGCAGGTGCTTCGTCCGCTTGCTTCTTTTCAGCAGTGGCTTGGTTCAGTTGTGCCGTCTTCGCCTGGATGCCTTCATTCGATTTTACAATTTCGGCTTGCTTCGCCGCCAATTGCGTCGCATAGGTATCCAGGGTTGCTTTCAATTGCGCAGACACGTTGGTTGTCTCTGTGATCTGAGCAACATAAGTCGCGACCAAAGTTTGCTGTTCCATCCATTGCTTTTGAATAGCCGCCGTTTGCGCAGCCTGCTGCATGAGCTCGGTCACTGCGCCTTGCGCTGCAGCGGCTAGCTGAATATGCCGCTCTCGGTTCGTTGCGATGGTCATTTCCAACGTGGGTGGATTCGCGGCGAGTTTCTTCTCGTCCGCTGGATTCGCCCGAGTCCACACACGAACGTTCCCAGCCCAATCGCCTGCCGCTACATGCGTCGAATCAACAGTGACCGCCACTTCGTGACCAGCTTCTACCAAGGCCGGCATCTCTCCGGCAGCGTTTCCAGCCGCATCCCAAACCTTGACTTTATTGTCGCGCCCCGTTGATACCATCACACCATCATTTGCGACTGCAACGGCAGCCGCACCACCACCGTGAGCATCCCAAGACTTGATCAGTTTGCTCTCATTCATGTCCCATAGTTTAAGTGTTCCATCGAGAGATGCGCTGACGACTGCTCCAGAGTCAGGACGCCAAGCGATGGAGCGGATCTCATTTTTATGGCCAGCCAGGTCCGCATACATTCGTCCGGTACCCGATTCCCAAATCACCAATCCCGCCGCGCGATCTGCAGTTGCGAGCAAAAGTCCATCCGGACTAAAACGCACTGCGTAGATCCAATCGGTGTGCTTCTTCTGCTCCCACTTCAGTTCGCCCGTAAGGGTGTCGTAAACCCGGACCATCTTTTGAGGGCCCGCGAGAGCCACCAATCGGTTGTCGTCGCTGATATCTGCGGCGAGCACGATATCGAGTTCATCACCTACTTTGGCAATGCGATTGCCCGTTGCAATATCATGAAGTACCGCGAATCCGCCGGCGCTGTGCCGACCACCACCGATCAGGATCAGTCGCCCATCGCGCGAGAACGTGATCGACTGTGGCTCCCCTTCAGGAAATGGAATGATTCCAAGCAACTGCCCTGTCACCGAATGGTAAAGTGACACTTGCATCTGACCACCAACGGCGATAAGCGGCGACCAAGGGCTCGCAGCCAATGAAGCGATTGCTGACGATTTCGGCGTGTACAGTGGTGTTTGCTTGAGGACGGATGTGGGCATGGGTGGAGGGCCCTCTGGACGTCCCGTCGCCGCCACCGAGATCGCAGCCGCGTTGGCCATCGGTTTGCGGATGGCCGATCCGCTATTCTCGGGCATACCCTGTTCGATCCACGTCTTCAGCAGGTCCAATTTGGCCTGGGGAATCCGATCCTGCATCGGTGGCATGATCGGCTGTTCTTTGTGGGCCGTCAGCGCATAGAGCCGCGACGATTCGATATCCCCAGCGACGAGAACCTCACCGCCACTGCCGCCCGTCATGGTGGCTTGATAGCTCTCCAGGGACAAACCGCTCTTCTTAGCGTTGTTGTTATGGCAGGATGAGCAATGTTCGCGAAAGATCGGCTTAATGTGATCTTCGAAAGTGATCTTGGCCGGTTCTTCGGCGAAGACTGCATGGCTGCAGAGCATTCCAGCAGTTATGGACCATGCAGAGACACGCAAGAAGTGGGTTCGATTGAATTTCATCGATATCACCGCAACTATGGATAGGTTTTTCAGCGGATTGGATTAATGATTGAAAATGAACTC
>VGZN01000428.1 GCA_016872635.1 Planctomycetota bacterium
CGGTGAGCTTATAGCGAAGAAGTTCAATCGGTAGATGATTTTCGGCCAAGATCGCATCGTGAAATTGGCGATTGGTCATGAGTCCCGACTGAACCAACTCTTCATGAAGTTGGCGAATTTGCAGGCCACCTAGGAGATAGGCGGCTTGGTAGAGCGGCCCGTAACCTCCCATGATCGATCGGCGAACCTCGGCCGCAGCAGCGCCCGGCTCATGCCCAACGCGATCCACGAGGTATTGAACACATTGCTCTGGTGTCCATCGACCTGATTGATAGTTGAGTGAAAAAAAGATGCGCGCCGCGCGATGTCGCCGCCAAAATAACATTCCCACGCGGTCTTCGACCGATTGAGGGAAATCCAAATCCCACAGAAGCATCTCCCAATAGAGCGCCCAGCCTTCGGTCCAAAATGGGGTCTGAAACTCTTCTCGGTAGGTCCGAAATCTTGCGTTTGCATAATGCTGAAGATGGTGCCCTGGAATCAACTCATGATGAACGGTCGCTCGGCAAAAATGGATATTGTTACTGCGGAGGCTCATCAGCTTTTCAGCATGACTCATTGTTTCGGTCGGAAAGGAGACAATGATATTTTCCCCGCCGAGAAAGTAGGGGTTCACGCGTTGCGATTCAGGGCTCATCATCTCTAAACGCCAGCCATGTTTCGCGAGATCCGGTACGGTTACCAAATCGTGCGCCTCAAGAAAATGGATTGCTTCCCACGCAAGCTCGCGGATCAACCGGGGCTGATCGCCAGGCGCAACGTGGAGCGATTTGACTTGCTCCAAGGCCAATCGCCAGTCGCCGTTGCATCCCATTTCCTCAGCGGCCTTCTTGAACTCCGCATCGCACCATTCCATCTCCTGCTCACCAATGCGAATCAATTCCTCTGGCGAATAAGCCAGCCAAGCGTGTCGCAGATTCTGCAGAAGGGCTTGCTCGCCGATAGGAACACCGACAATCTTCTCCTTATCTGTCTCCGAATCATTCAGTCCCGCGATCTTGCTCCGAACGGCAGCACGGTGCGATCCAATATTCTGCTTGGCCGCTTCATAGGGTTTCGAGCACCACCACGAGTAGGCGGGATCGTACGAATCTAAAAATTTGTGGGTGTCCGCTAGGACGCGTAGTAATTGGTCGACCAGTTCCACCGCTTCTAGCCCGAGGAAGGGGTCTTTTTGTGCGGCGTCCTTCTTGCTGGAAATGCTTGCCGACAGTTTTGCTGCTTCCTTTGCAATCTCATCAAGTTCTGCGGCAAGTTCTTCGGCTTGGAACGGCATGCCATGTTCCTTGATCGCTCCAATCTTCAAGATACGTTCGGTGTATGGAACCAGTTGCTTTGCGTTGTTTTGCGATTGAGACTTTCGCAGCCACTCGGACCGGTCGTGGAGGATCTGGTTGTTAAGTGCGATCCAGTCGATTCTATCGTCGAGGGAGAGTCGGGCGAAATCGATCGCATCAAGTCGCGATTGCCAAGTCTGGTAATGCAATTCTCGAAATTCAACGGAAGCGGAATCGATAGGCATCCGGAATCGACGTCGAAGGGTCGACTTGTCAGCGGTATATTCCGAAACCAAATTTGCGATCGAGGTGTGAGCGGTCGATGGATTTACGCCCGACAAAGTCGCTGATTGTTTGGTCACAGACTGTCGATTCGTAAATTCTTGACCGATGCATCGGTGGCCATCACCCCCCCCATCCATGAGCATCGTCAAACCAACAGCGATCCAAGCACAACCCCCAATAGCGCGCTGCACCGCGATACTGCCTAAGAGCCTTCTAATCGGCGAGTTCACCGAGAGCGGCAAGACCGACGATCCTACAGAGGGAAGATGGCGACTTCTGAGAGAACGGAGAGAATCATCTGTTGTTAAAGGTGGCATATTCGAGAAAGTGTTTACGGGGCGTTGAGCTTATGGTTTAGGGGGAACGAGTGATCATCGGCACCGTGGCACCTTGCGATGCCTTCGGTTCGCAACTTCCACGCGTCGTGAGCTGTGTTTGCAGTAGAGGGCCGCAGATCGATCACTGGCTTGTCACTTCGTCATAGTATAACGAGGAACATAGTGCTACGAACAAGTTCACCATCCAGCGGAAATTTGGCACCAGAAGGCTTGCTTCCGGCATTGATTCTCCGGGGTGTGACAGAAAGTTCCAACGAATCGCTGGGTGATACAGCGACTGCCGAGCCATGGCACCTTGACCGGGTTCGGGTTGCCTCAGATAATCCCCAACCGAACTGACGGCTGTAAACTTCGCAGGATACGCGGCAAATTTTTGCCCGCGCCTGTACAACCATTGAGATCGACTCGATGAAAATTCACGAATACCAAGCAAAAGAACTGTTCCGATCGTTTCAAGTACCCATCCTTCAAGGATTCGTCGCAAAGACGCCGGAGGAGGCGAAGGCTGCTTTTGAAAAGTTAGGCGGTTCATTAGCCGTTATCAAAGCTCAAGTCCACGCAGGTGGCCGCGGCAAGGGCACATTCATCGAAGTTCCCGCGCAACGCGGTGTTCAGTTAACGAAAAGCGGAGACGAGACCGCTGCAGCAGCCAAGAACATGATCGGTAATCGTCTGGTGACGATCCAAACGGGCTCTGCTGGTTCAGTTGTCAATCAAGTCTTCGTCGAGCAAGGGTGCAAAATCGCCCGGGAGCTTTATCTCGCCGTCGTCGTCGATCGCGCGGCAAAACTTCCGTTGCTAATGGTGAGCAGTGAGGGGGGGGTTGAAATCGAAAAAGTTGCTGAAGAATCGCCCGAAAAGATTCTTCGCGAGCACTTTGATCCAGCCTACGGACTGATGCCCTACCAAGTTCGAAAGCTTTGCAAAAAGCTGAATATTAGCGGTGCTGCTGCCAAGAGTGCTGAGATGTTCATGCGGAAGCTATGCGAACTGTTTGTGAAACTCGATTGCTCCATGGCGGAGATCAATCCCTTGGTGATCACCGAGGACGAGAAGATGATTGCCCTCGACGCGAAGATCACCTTCGACGACAACGCGATGTATCGCCATCCTGATTTGAAGGAGTTGCGAGACATCGCCGAAGAAGAACCCGCTGAGCTCCGTGCGGCAAACTCCGGATTGAGCTTCGTGAAACTCGAAGGAAACATTGGATGTCTAGTTAATGGTGCTGGACTTGCGATGGCGACCATGGACATCATCAAGTACCACGGCGGTGCCCCTGCGAACTTTTTGGACGTCGGCGGTGGTGCAAATACGCAGCAAGTCACTGAGGCGTTCCGAATCATTCTCTCGGATGCGAACGTGAAGGCTATTCTCGTCAATATCTTCGGCGGTATTGCCCGATGTACGACGATTGCTCAAGCCATCATCGACGCATCTAAGGAGGTTGGCTTCAAGGTTCCCTTGGTCGTCCGATTGGAAGGAACCGAAGTGGAAGAAGGGAAGAAAATGCTACATGAAAGCGGTCTAGCGATCATCTCAGCGGATAATCTGACCGATGCAGCGAAGAAGGTTGTCGCATCCGTCTCTTGATTTGAACTTCCACGATATCACCGCTTGCGAAATGGCTCGCATGCAGACAACGAACACAATTTTAAGCACATTTTTAATAAACGAGTCCCATGAGTATTCTCGTCAACAGCAACACACGCGTCATCTGCCAAGGGATCACAGGCAAGGCTGGTGCGTTTCACACCAAAGGGTGCAAAGAGTACGGAACGAAGATGGTCGGTGGTGTCACCCCCGGCAAGTCGGGTGAAACCGTAGAAGGCCTCCCAGTCTTTGACACGGTTGAGGAAGCCGTCGACAAAACGGGTGCCAACGCCACCATGATTTTCGTGCCGCCACCATTCACCGCCGACGCTATCCTCGAGGCTGTCGATGCGGGAATTGAAGTCATTTGCGCGATTACCGAAGGCGTACCAGTCATCGACATGGTCCACGTCTATGATCGTGTGAAGCGGAGCAAATCGGTACTGATCGGTCCGAACTGCCCAGGGGTTATCACACCGGGCCAGTGCAAGATTGGTATTATGCCTGGTTACATCCATCAACCCGGCAAGGTTGGGATCATGTCCCGCAGTGGGACGTTGACCTACGAAGCCGTCTGGCAGACGAGTAACTTAAAGCTCGGACAATCGACTTGCGTTGGTCTCGGGGGGGACCCGATCGTGGGTACTTCGTACATTGATATCTTCGAGCGATTCCAAAATGATGATCAGACAGAAGTCATTTTGATGATCGGTGAAATCGGAGGTGATGCCGAAGAAAAGGCTGCTGAGTACGTCAAAAACCATGTCACCAAACCGGTAGCAGCATTCATCGCTGGACGAACAGCGCCTCCAGGCAAGCGGATGGGGCATGCCGGTGCAATTATCACTGGTGGCAAAGGAACAGCAGCGGAAAAAGTCGCTGCTCTCGAGGCTGCCGGAATTGTTGTCGCACCGTCCCCAGCAGAAATGGGTGATGCGGTCATGGAAGCCTTGCGGCGCAAGAAATAATGTTTCCCACCTAGACCGTTGAGCCAACAATAAGCACCCAACCCCAAGAAGGCCGTCGCCATGGTAGCTTCACTCGATCGCTTCAAGCGTCAAGTGGCTTACGCTCCTGTCGGCGTCGATGGGCAGCGGCGACTCTCTGAGGCGAGGGTCGCTGTGTGTGGTTTGGGAGCCCTTGGGTCTACGATTGCGGAACGTTTGGTGCGATGCGGAGTTGAAACCGTCCACCTGATCGACCGAGATTGGGTCGAACTCGACAATTTGCCTCGGCAAGCGCTGTACACGTTGCACGACGCAGAGTATCACGTTCCCAAGTCCATTGCCGCCGCGAACCGGCTTGCGGAAATTGATCCTTCC
>VGZN01000429.1 GCA_016872635.1 Planctomycetota bacterium
CTTAAAGGCTTCTTATTCCTAGCGCTCGGTATCGTCGCAGCTTCGTTGCTTTTGTACGACAACCTGAGCATTCGCACGATCGCCCTCCTGATGATCACCATCTGGGCATTCTGCCGATTTTATTACTTCCTCTTTTACGTACTAGAAAAGTACGCAGGAAGGGACCGAAAGTATGCAGGGATTATCGATGCCATTGCATACTTGTTTCATTTCAAGAAGTGACACCCTGGCTCTACAGAAGGTGTTAAAGTTTACGCGTTATTTGGACCGTCAGGTTTTCCGTCGTTGGTAATTTCGATCGTTTGATCGAATCCTTGCGTGGCTGTAGCCGCTTTGCGGTCGGGCGGTGCAAGAAGTGGATTTGCAGATTTCCCGAGCGAACCCGTATTGGAGCGTCCCAAGGGAGGCACCGCAGGGAGTGCTGCTTTCGTAGCGTCCGACACTGCCATGTTGCTTCGATCGTGACGACTCCACCATCCATCCGCGTCATTGATGCTCCAAGCGTCGCTCGAACTGAGACGATGGATGAGTGCAGCGAGATCCCTCGCCGTCTGAGGTCGCTTGGCACGATTCTTCTCCAGACACGCCATCACGGCGTGCTCGAGATCCTGATCGATTTCGCGGCCGATACGATCCGACGGCAGAATCGGGATCGCATCGACATGTTGCTGGCAAAGCTCAACGAGGGTCTTCGCTTCAAAGACAGGGTGGCCTGTTAACAAGAAGTATCCAACAGCGCCCACGGCGTACAAATCGCTGCGGGCATCAACAAGATCAGGCGTTTGGATCGACTCAGGCGACATGTAGAGCGGCGTGCCAGCCATCCCTCCGCCAGCTTGTTTCGATTTCTTCGCATCATCGACGGCTCGCACCAAACCAAAGTCCAACAGCTTCACAAAATCTGGAACACCACCGCGCCGATTGAGCATGATGTTCGCTGGCTTGATGTCGCGGTGCACCAACCCCGTCGAGTGGGCTTCAAAGAGCGAGCTGCAGAGTTGATCTAGGATCTTCGCGACGCGACCGTCTGGTTGAGGTCCGTACCGATCCACGAGATTTTGAAGATCGATGCCGTCGAGGTACTCCATGGCGTAGTAGAAAACCCCTTCAGGTGTTCGCCCATAGTCATAGATGGCGACCGTATGCGGATTGTTAAGATTGCATGTGATCTGAACTTCTTGTTCAAATCTCGCAATCGACAACTCATTCACTCGGTCCGCATGCAGCAACTTAATCGCGCTAGGTCGACGAAGCATCGCATGATGCCCTCGATAGACAATCCCCATCGCCCCTTCACCCAGTTTTTCGTCAAGTCTGTACTGGCCAAGCTGTTTTGCTTCGATGGCTGCCTCGCGCGCTTCGCGCTGCAATCGGGTTACGATTAGCGTGAATACAAAAATGGCCAATGCACTGAGGGAAAGCAACGCATACAAAAGATAAAACGCACGCTTCAAAATATTCAGCGGCAGAAACGCTTCCTCATGATCGATCTCGATAGCCAACCCAAAGTCGTAGTCTTTCAACCAAGTCCACGCGCCTACTACGGGGACTCCTCGGTAATCGGAGAATCCAGCCAAATCGATACCTTCATTACCGCTGATGGCAGCGGTTACATCTTTGGTCAACGGCAACTCAGCACGGCGGCGCTTCGGCCGGAACCCTTTGGTCATGTCGCCGCCGGGACTCTTAAGTTCCAAATTGAGGATCGATGACGCTCCCTCTTTATCCTGAATTAAACCTAACAAAATCAGATCTTCGTCGAACCGGCTATTGGAGACCAGTATCCCCGTCGAGTCAAAAGCGAGCGTCTCACCCGATTGACCGAATTTTCCGAGTTGAACGATACGGGTGAACTCTTTCTCGGGTTTGATGCGCAAACATAATGCAGCGATTATTTGCAAGTTATCGTCCTTAATGGGAACTGCTACAAACATGGTCGGAATCCCAGTTTGAACTTTTCCAGTACTGTCTTTCACAGCGGCAATACTCTTGAAGGGAGTACATACAGTCGGTTTCCCGTCAAATACTTTGGATAGAAACTGCTTGTATTGATCCATGGTTTGCCCGATCAATTCCGGATTGCTACCCGCAATAATTTTGTTTTCGCGAGTCGCAATGAGGTACCCTGAGAAATCGTTAGCGGAAAGGGATGGCCCGAGTTCTCTCGCCAATTGCGCTGAGATCGTGGTTCTTTCCGTTTCTTTATTCTCAGGAACCAGCATGCCTGGTAGAGGCGAATCCAACTCAACCAATCGCCCGATTTGCTCACGTATGTTGTGATCGTTGGCCAGCGTGATTGCGCTCGACTCTTGCTGACGCAACCACTTTTCCACCATGGCCCGCTCGACGCTTAGCAACGTATTCAAATGGGCTTCGAGATTTCCTTCCATAGTCAACTGGATACGCCGCGTGATCGTGTATCCGATCAGTGTCAGAAGAACGATCGCGATGATCGGCCAAATCCAAAGCTGACGACGCAGGATAAGACTGGTTTGCTTGATCCGATTCCCCATAGAGGTCCGAGAGAACGTCATGTGCGCTTTGGTGACGGCATCCGTTCCCAACAAACCGTCCAACCAACTCTTCAGTGTCGTCCACATACCCTTGCCTTCTACGCATTCGATCCCGCATTGCTGGCGTTCTAGAGCAGCGCTAGCAACCACTTGAACCCATTCGATTTCCCTAACGCCCCAGAGGTTCCCTCCCTTTTTGGAACGCCCTTAAGGATAGTTCAAACTCCGGCAAAAACCTTGAAAAAGCCCGGGATCTTACAAGCTTGACATCCGCTTTAGGGGTGTCACGGTCGAACCAAGGCGGGGAAGCCTGGCCTCCGTCGGAATAACCCTCAGGACCCAACCCGAGAGCCATCCGCAGATACCGTCTGGTGGTCAGGAGACTCTCAAGGTGCAAATTCAGGCAAACAAGTATTTCACGGACCGACACCGCCATCAAAAAATGGTCTAGAGCCGGTACGAAATCAAGTACCCGAGGATAGCGCCGATAAGAAGTGCGGGGGGGAGCACGATGGCGATGGTCATCGCCACCAGCATCGCGGGAGACATCGCGTTTTCCTGCCGTGCCACTTGGCCGATGAATTGCGGCGGAGCGGCTATTTCGCGTGAATGCGGATCGCCAGACTCTAAAGCCCCCACGGACAGGTTTCCTCCTGCCCGCGACTGGCTGGTCTCCATCGATTGCATCGAGGTCTCTTGACTCGCCTCGTCGCTGACCGTGCCTTCAACATGGACGTCCACGACAGGGGGTGGTGGCGCCAGCCATGGGCTCCGAGTAAGTGTTGAAGGTGCGAGGGGCATGGAACTGGTCGCCCATACTTCAAGCCTTGCCGCCACCTCGGCCATCGTCTGAATTCGATTCTTGGTGTCTTTCTCCATCATCTCCGCAATGATCTCAACAAACTCTTCGTTTAATTCCGTGTTGAAATTCCGAGGATGCAATGGAGTTGAATCGAGATGCCTTCGAATTTTGGACGCAGTATCTCCACCGGGAAAAGGCGCTTTGCCACTGACAGCGTAATACAGGGTACAACCGAGGGAATAGACATCGCTTGCGGGGCCAACATCGAGCGGAGTGCGAACTTGCTCGGGCGATAAAAAATCGGCAGTTCCCACGATTTTGCCTGCTCGTGGATCGTCGAGCATCGCGGAGGTGAAACTGGCTAATCCGACATCCGACACTTTAGCAATCGACTCGGGAGTTACCAAAATATTCCCTGGCTTCACGTCCCGGTGCACCATGCCTTGTTCATGAGCGTAACTCAACCCTAATGCGGCCTGCATCACAATCCCAGCGGCTTGGTCTTGAGTGAGCCTGCCCCGCGACTTAACCAATCGCCTCAAGTCCATTCCAGGAACATATTCGGTCACTAAGTAATGCACACTGCCGTCTTGCCCGGCATCATGGGCTCGCACCAGATATGGGCAATCGAGTTTGGCCTGCAGTCGAATCTCACGCATGAATCCGGCGAGTGATTCCTCCGTAATTCGATGCAGCGGCAGAACCTTGACCGCGCATTCCCGCCCCATCACCTGATGGATGGCCTTAAAGACCTGCCCCATCCCTCCTTGACCGATGAAATCGGTAATGACGTAGGGCCCCAATCGAAACTTGGTTTTTCCGTCGAGCAACTGAAGTGCTTGATACTCGGTAAGCGCTCCTTGTTCGACCAATACCTCGCGGAGAATTTGATCTTCGTCGGCATCGCTATTCTTGGCTTGGGCGCTGAAAATTCGGTGCCGAAGCAAACGCAAGCAGTATTCCCATTGCTCATTCGCAATGAGTCCGCTGGCAACCACCGATCGTCGAAAAAGAGTATCCAAGAATTGATGATCTCGCAATGATTCGTTGGGAAGAGTGTCTTCTATTATACATCTCCGCAAGCGACTAGCTGGAGTGCTCATGAAGCTTGTAAGAAATTCACCGCACGACATCCCGAGTCATACGGTATCTTTACCCACAACCATAAAATGGGCATAGCTCAAAGCGCGGATTGAGAATATCTTTGTATTACCCGGGTTGTTGTGATCGCTTAGACCCCATTCCTCCATCGGTACGAATATCCCCCAACCCTATGCCGCGAACGATTGCCATCGGTGACATTCATGGTTGCTTAGCCGCATTTGATGCCCTTCTTCAGGCCCTCGCGCTGACTCCCGAAGACACGCTTGTCACCGTCGGTGACTACATCGATCGCGGTCCCAATTCCAAGGGTGTCATCGATCGCCTGCTGGAACTTCGCGAACGAGTGAATCTGGTTCCGCTGATGGGAAAC
>VGZN01000430.1 GCA_016872635.1 Planctomycetota bacterium
GGCACCTTCCTCGAGATCTCCCCAGTCGGATGCCGAGATAGCTTCGCCTGGGATTGCCAATTCGTAGAGTCCTTCATCGGCGTCGAAGGATCGGATGACAACGTCGACAGACTGTCCTTCGGACGGCATATCGGTGAACTGAAGCAGGGGGATCACCCCTTCGTTGGGCCCACCAAGGCTGACAAAAACATTCTGATTGTGGATCTTGATCACCCGAGCTTGATACCGGCCACCGGTTTCCAGTCCGACACCAACGCGGCCGGTTTTCTCACCGATCATCAGACTATTTAAGTCGGCGCCAGCAAGCGCGGCTTCGAGTTCGGAGTCCTCGTTGGAATCTCGATTTCTTAGGTTCGGGACGGGAACTTTGGGAGCCACCGGCGCAGAGTCTTTGTTCGAGCGGTACCGAGGTGCAAGCGCCTCAGCGTCTATTTTTTCAGGTGTGGCTGGCGATTCTGGTGAGTCGCTAGTCGTTGCTGCGGGCGCTGCATCTCCTCCGCTACCCTTCGTTCCAGGCGAACCAGGACCGTTAGGCGAGTTGCCTCGTCGCTTTTTATCCCGATCAACTCTAGGTTTTTGGGATTGCTCCTGCGCCATTCGCATGCGACGAAGGCTCTCTAGATTGATCGGGCCACCTGCTGCTCGCGGTTCGGAATTGGTTCGCCCTGCAGGGGCCCCAGATTCGGCGTTCAACGCGGAACCTGAGGTAGGATTCTCCGACGGCGCTGCACCAACGTCTGAAGCCGCCGGCGGAAGCCCTTGCGTGTTTCCGGAATCGAGAGGATCAACCATGAGCGATAACCAAGTAAAAGATTGCGTTTAAAACAGTGAGGCAAAACGTATGTGTAGTGTAACAACGGGCTGTGAAGTTGCCAGTCGTTTCCGCTAAGCCAGAATCAACTCCGAAGAGAAGGCTCTGTGCCGATGATTTCGATGAAAACCTCACTATTTTACAAGCGATCACCGCCTAATCATTCGCGTAAATACGCACTTTTCATACTACCTGCGGAGCGCAACACTCGTCTGTAGGAATTAAACGGGTTGTCCGACGGGTCTACCTGACGGGTCTACGTTACGGGTCCCCCTGGCACGTTTTCCTGGCAGGTTTGACTCATAAGGCCTTTTGCCGCAAAGACATTGCCCCCGGTTACAGGAACGCACCGCTAAGATATCCTTTCCCAAGGGACTTTGGTTGCCGGGATCCATCGTTGATGTACCTATCCGTCGATGCGATATCATTCGTCGAACCGGACACAAAAGGTTCCGTACACCAAGTGTTCCGTGCAACGAGTACCGTCTAACCCCAACTCCGTGATCTGGGCACCAGACACCTACCCAAAGAAACCTTGATGCAGATTCCCAATCTCCACTTTCCTCTCGCCCTGAATCTGTTCGGGCAAAGTGTCGAATCCGCCGACTTGATCGTGGTAGGACTACTGATACTTCTGGAAGGATTGCTGTCGATCGACAATGCACTCGTGCTGGGAATGCTGGCCAAGCGTTTGCCCAAACACATGCAATCGCGAGCATTGTCCTACGGTTTGATCGGCGCATTCGTGTTTCGAGTGATTGCGATCCTAATGTCCGCCTATCTGCTCCAATGGACGTTCGTCAAATTCATCGGTGGAGCGTATTTGGTTTACATCGCTGTCAAACACCTATTCCTCGATGAAGCGGACGGCAACGAAGAAAAAGTCGTTCTCGATGACGAAGGCCAACCGGCGCTTGTCGATGCAACCACCGGCGAGAAACTCGATATCGATCGGGAAAACATCGAGATCGAACAACGGGTCCCGATTGCAGCTGCATTAGTAACTGAGGAACCCGAATCGAAAAACGCGATGCCTCTGATGCCGAGCGAATCGGCGGTTTGCAATGTCCCAGCGCGGAATCAAGCACTCTTCTGGCGAACGGTGCTCGTCATCGAGTTGACCGACATCGCGTTTGCGGTCGATTCGATCCTCGCTGCGATGGCCCTCGCGGGATCCCGGCAAGACAAGCTGTGGGTCGTGGTAACAGGTGGTATCCTCGGGGTAGTCCTAATGCGGTTCGCGGCGGCACTCTTCGTAAAACTACTAGAACGTTACCCTTGTTTTGAAACATCCGCTTATCTTTTGGTCGCCGTTATCGGATTGAAACTACTCGCTGACTGGGCCTTCAATAGCGATTGGAGTTTCGGGGCCGCGGACTGGCTCGGTAGTTGGAAAGAGTTCTGGAACGGGATAGAGCAATTCCGTTTATCTTGCGTTCATGCCTACGAACAATGGCTGGATACCTCATGGCCTTTCGGTCGCAGCGAGGATGTCCATGTCGAGGGAATCAAACACATCCCGCACTTGTTGAACTTTCATGATTTCCGCCGACCCGAGTGCTCAGGTTTCTGGATCATCATGATGTCCTGCTTCCTTTATGGATTTATGCCTCGGAAGAACAACACGAATAGTTCCAATTCCTAGGCACTGCCGCATCCTCACGATACCCACGTAGTCCATGAAAGACGTCGCGATCATTCTGGCCGCTGCCGGCAAAAGCACACGCTTCAACGACCCTTTTCAAAAAAAAGTCTACACGACGATCCAGGGCAAACCAGTCTGGCAATATAGCGCCCAACTTTTTGCAGATCATCCACGGGTGGCTCAGATCATTATGACTATCGCGCCTGAAGACAAAGCGATGGTTCAAGAGAAATTCGCGGGCAACCTGACTATGCTCGGCGTGGAAGTTGTGATCGGTGGGGACGAACGCTACCAAAGCGTGAGAAACGCTCTTGAGAAAGTGAAGCCGGGAATTCGATTCGTGGCAATCCACGATGCAGCACGCCCTTGCGTGAGCAAACAATCGCTCAATCAAGTCATCGAATTGGCCGATCGAACGGGAGCCGCTATCCTAGCTTCTCCGATCCGCGCTACGGTGAAACGGATCGATCCTAAAACCCAAACCATTTCCGGTACTGTTTCTCGAGAGGGGCTTTGGCAAGCTCAAACGCCCCAAGTGTTTCGCACTGAATATCTCCAGAAAGCTTACTCAAATATCCAAGGTACCCCGACCGACGATTCGCAACTTATCGAATCTCTCGGGATCCCTGTATCGGTCATCGAAGGCCCCGAGACGAATCTGAAAATTACCACCAAAGACGATTTACGAACCGCAGAATCGCTTCTGAAAACGCCTCAGCGCTCGAGAGACAATCCTTTCTTCTAAAGGAGTATCCTCCCCTTTAATTTTTCCCTTGGCCTGCAGATAGTTCGCCGATGAAGCTGAAACATAGCAGTGCTATAGAAATCCTACTTGATTGTATACAATCCGGTTGGTTTAATGGGGGATGTTGGGAAGTCGGCTGTCCGTGCTAGAAAGTTGCATATTTCCATGCCAAGAGAAAACACCTCAACGATCCGCGAGCCGAACCGGCCTCGCATCGTCGAAGGGATCCTCGAAGGGATCTTCAGCGGCAAGTACTCGCCAGGGGATCGACTAGTCTCCAGCTCTCTCGCCAAAGACTTTGGCGTCAGTCAAACTCCGATTCGCGAGGCACTCGGTACGCTCTCGGGAATGGGTGTCCTCTCCGTAAAGCCCAACTGCGGTGCGGTGGTCCGGAGGTTCGCTCCTCGAGAAGTTCGGGACATATGCCAAGTCCGATGCGCTTTGGAATGCTTAGCGATCACTACCGCATGTGGTCGCATCCCCTTGAAATCTCTCCAGTCGTTGCACACGGATCTGACCAAGCAATCCAAACTACGTGGAACCATCGGCAGGCACGCAATCGATGATGTCAAACGGACAGATACCCAATTGCACGATTTGATTCGGCAGCACACACGCAATCGATTCCTGACCGACGAACTCGAGCGGATCATGATATTGGTACGAGCGATTCGCGATGCGGCTTGGAATCGCCTCCTCGAAACCAAAAGTCCCGATCTAATCTTCGTCATCCAAGAGGCGAAAGAGCATTTGGCAATCGTCAACGCATTGATTCTCAACGATGCAAAACTTGCCAAGCGTGCCTTGTACGATCACCTTCGAAGCGGGACACGATACATCGTTCGCGCGGTAGAAGACTAAAAAGCTAGGTTCCCCCCCAATTCCATCGCATTCCGTCCGAAAACGGCTTCTCGGCAAAAACTCAACGATACTATGAAATACCCGCTCCAAAGAACGCTATCGCATCTATTGCCGGCAAGTGTAACGTTCGTCGCGATTGCATCGCAACTAGCAATCGCAGCAGTTTCCGATCCCAACGCCGACAACGGGGTCGATTTCGGACTTCAAATTCGACCTATCCTCGCTGAGCATTGTTTCCATTGCCATGGTCCCGATGCCCCGCACCGAGAAGCAAACCTCCGACTCGATGACGAGGAGTCTGCAAAGTCAACGGATGGCAGGACGAATGGCCTGGCAGCGATCGCTCCATCCGACCTCGGAATGAGTGAACTTTGGAATCGAATTTACTCCACGGATCCTGATACCGTCATGCCACCGCCGTCAGCTCGCAAGGTACTCACCGATGGGCAAAAGGAACTTCTTAAACGCTGGATTGAATCTGGGGCAACATGGGGTACACACTGGTCGCTGGCACCCTTGACTGCACCGAAACTTCCGATGACACCCAGCAGTCCTTGGGCCAAAACTCCCATCGACGCATGGGTCCTAAAAGGCCTGGAACAGAACCATTTGCAACCTTCGTCACCTGCCGATGATTACACGCTTGCACGCCGCTTGTACTTGGATTTGATAGGATTACCACCCTCCCCATCACGACTGAAACAATTCGTGGAAT
>VGZN01000431.1 GCA_016872635.1 Planctomycetota bacterium
CTTGGACAATGACCCATGCTTTGATTTGCGGAGGTAAATGCGACCGCCCTGGAGAACGAGTGGCCAGCATGAACGCGGCGACGGGAATGGCGCTGATGTGTTTCCTCGGTGCAGGCCAAACGCACATGGAAGGAGAATATAAAGAGACTGTCTTCAAGGGAATCAGTTTCTTGATCAATAGCATGCGAGTCCAAGGTCCCTACGGGGCGTGGTGGGTCGGAGATGGACACGGTAAAGGGCTCGACGATATGTACGCTCACGGGATTGCATCGATCGCAATGTGTGAGGCTTATGGCATGACGCGAGACGAACGTTTGTTAGAAGCAGCCCAGTTGAGCATCAACTATATGGCCTACGCGCAAAATCCTGCGACCGGTGGGTGGCACTACTCTCCATTCCCGCTGGGTGGTTTGCCCGGTGACACGTCCGTGGTGGGTTGGCAGATGATGGCGATCAAGAGCGGGGCGATGGCTGGGCTGAACTTTGACTTGGATGTCGTTCGCAAGGCGAATGTGTTCTTGGATACCATGCAAGTGCCTGGAGGTTATGGGTACCATTACAGCATGGACTCCAAAATGAAGAATCCCACCGAGTATCGCCCCGCGATGACTGCGTGTGGTGTGTTGTGCCGCATGTACTCTGGTTGGAACAAACAAGAACCTACGATCAAAGCTGCGGCCGAGAAATTTGCGGCTGATGGGCCCAGTCTAACCGACAACTACTACAACTACTACGCGACGCAAGTCATGAAGCAATACGGTGGAGCGGAATGGGACGCGTGGAACAACAAAATGCGAGATCAGATCGTCTCAACCCAAGTTCAAACAGGACATGGAGCAGGTAGCTGGTACGTCGAAGACGGGATCAGCGCTCAAGCGGGTGGGCGATTTTACTGCACCTGCATGTCCACGATGATGCTCGAGGTCTACTACCGCTATATGCCTCTCTATGCGGAACAGGCCGAAGAAGACGCGTTTCAGCTCTAATCGCGAGTTCAAAAGACATCGCGGTGATAAATTTCCATACTAGGAACCCTGAGTTCGTCGTTTTGCCTTGGTCGATTAAACTTTCCGGCAAACTAGAAGCTTAAAAACCCCGGAAATGAGTGTCAGGAATCCAGTCTGAAGCGGAATAGGAAGCTGAGGAACTGATTTTTATGGATTCGGCGAACGACCAATTTCTTGAATTATTGCTGAGGCATCAGACCGAGGTCAAAGCCTTCATCGGATCGGTGATTCGAAATCGGCAGGCCAGGGACGACGTGTTCCAAGAGGTCGCCGTTATCCTATGGAAGCGATTTGCCGAATACGATCCGTGCCGCCCGTTTGGGGCTTGGGCTCGCGGGATTGCTGTCAATAAAATTTTGCAGGAGTTGCGGCAACAGCGACGATTTTAGATGGTGCTCGAGCCGGATGCTATCGAGGCGATCTGCAAGGCCTTTGACCGAGAGGAGTGCGATACCGCCGGTCGTCGCGACGCGCTGGCGGAGTGTGTTGGCGGTTTGCCAACTCGTTCGAGGGAATTGCTGGCGATGCGTTATGAGAAAGGGTGGAGTTGCGAGGATATCTCAAAGCAGCTATTGCTTTCGTGCGATGCTGTTTATCAATCGTTATCACGGATTCGGGCCAAGCTGGCTGCGTGCGTTGATTGGCATATGAAGTCGGCTGAGCATCAGCAGCTTCACGGAGGTAGCTCATGAGCACTTCGGAGCATGGCGGACCGATATCGGAACCGATAGAGTCATGGATCGATCGCTATCTCGATAGCGGATTGAGTCAAAATGAATTGGAATGTGGTGGCGCGCAATTGGTTGCAGACCCCCAGTTTGCAGATCGCGTGGTGCGAGCGTGTGTGTTTGATATTTTGCTCGAAGAGCATTTTGCAGTGGTTGCTGCGGAGTCATCGTTTAGCCAGGTTGGTCGTAGTCAGGTCTTGGATGACGGGGCGATTGCGAAGACTCATCGGGATCCCCGATCGCGAATGCGAAGGTGGTCGATGGTAGCAGCATTGGCTGCATCGGTGCTGGTCATGCTCTTTTGGTTTCTGCCATCCCGAGGAGCCGCGAATGCGGTAGCAAAAGAATTGCAACGCATTTCGCAAAGGACAGCGAATGCGCCAGATAGAGAGTTTGCTATCCGTGTAGCCTCGCAGGGAACATCGCGACGGAAGGGAAGGTATCCGGTACTAGCTGAGGATACGCGTCCTCCAAAGCCTTCGCTTGATGGAGCGAAGCTCTTCGTAAGAGGAGGTCGGCAGTTTGTTCTGATGCGGCAGATGGAAACCGAAGAATGGTTTATCACCGGCAGTGACCGAGTAAGCAGCTGGGCCATACGCCCTGGATCACCAGTTAGGGTTAGCGACGATCTGAGCCGTTTTGATCGTGACCTGCCAGGGCACGAACATGCAGTTCCACTTTGGAATATCGACGAAGATTCATCGATCCTGCTCGATGCGTATTACTTGAGTGTGGAGCCGGCTTCGGAAACTATGATGAAGTTGATCGCCGTAAAGCGGTCGAAACAATCGCGAGGTCCATTTCGATTCGAAATCGATTATCGAGCGGATACCGGTGATATCGAATACTTGCGATTTTATGATATGCCATATGGTCCCGACCACATCCCGCTTCTCGAGATGGAGTTGGTGGATAGCGAACTACACGCTCCAGAGTTTTTCTCGCACCAGTTCCATCATGAGGCCGATCGTTTGGTAGAGCGAGAGTGAATGGTCTGAATGCGTGAAGAGTCGCGAGAACAGATACCTGTGAAAAGAGAACAACAATTAAGCAATAATCGGACGAAGGAAACCATGAAATTATTGTCTGTGGGCCTCAGCTATTTCGGGAATTTCACCCTCGCGATCATCGCATGCTTTTTTTTCGGAGCGGCGGCAATGGGGGAAGTCCGAAGACCCAATATTATTTTCATGCTGTCCGATGACCAAGGTTGGGCAGGACTATCGGTTCCGATGCATCCCAAGGTCGACGGTTCAAGAGGCGAGATGTTTCATACTCCGAATCTCGAAGTTCTCGCGAAACAAGGTATGCGTTTTTCATGGGCCTATGCACCTGCCCCGGTTTGCTCACCTACGCGCATTGCATTGCAGTTGGGAAAGAGTCCTGCCACGCTTCACTGGACCAAAGCCGCTCCAGCGGAATCAGGTCGCAAGCTGGTTGAACCGCGATTGATTAAGAATATTGCCACCGAGGAAGTGACTATTGGCGAACTGCTTCGACAAGCTGGGTACGCTACAGCGCATTACGGCAAGTGGCATATCAGCGGAGGTGGGCCTGGAAAGCACGGTTACGATGAGCACGATGGAGACACAGGGAACGAAAATGCGTTCCAGTTCACCGATCCAAACCCAGTCGATATCTTCG
The DNA here is from genome assembly GCA_016872635.1 of Planctomycetota bacterium. Taxonomy (GTDB): domain Bacteria; phylum Planctomycetota; class Planctomycetia; order Pirellulales; family Pirellulaceae; genus JBKCUI01. Next base: position 3,380 of record VGZN01000431.1, read on the forward strand.
GCATGGTAGATCGTTCTGAGCAATTTATGAAACGGGCTAACGAGCAAGGCAAGCCATTCTTCATTCAATTGTCATGGAATGCACTGCATGCCTCCGAGAACGCTAACAGAGCGACCCTTGCGAAATACGAGAGCAAGAACTCGGGCGGTGACTCGAAGATGACTTCGATCGCTGCGATTACCGAAGACCTGGATACAGGCGTTGGTAAGTTGATGGAGGCCATCGATCGCTTGGGGGTGGCCGAGAACACCTATGTTATCTATATGTCAGATAACGGTGCGGGAGGGAAACGAGGGGGCCTCAATGGAGGCAAAGGTTCTCTGTGGGAAGGGGGGATCCGTGTTCCGCTTATCGTCCGGGGACCAGGCGTTAAGGCGGACTCGTGGTGCAATCAGCCTGTCGTAGGCTATGACTGGTTTCCGACGTTTTGCGAATGGGCCGGGATTCCTTCGGCGAATCTTCCGAAGCAACTCGAAGGTGGTAGCCTTGCCACCTTGCTCAAGCAGGAAGGGAATGGACGCGTTGAACGAAGTCGGGATGAATTGTTTTTTCACTTTCCCCATTACCAAAGCGGGAACACACCTCACTCGGTCATTGTGGTGGATGGATGGAAGCTTATTCATTTCTATGAAGACGACTCGGTCCGTTTGTTCGATCTGTCCAATGATATCTCCGAGCGAAAAGATCTCGCAGAGCGGGAATCAAAACGAGCACTCGCCATGCGAGAGCGATTAGATGCATACTTGGTGGCTGTCGATGCCCAAATGCCGACGGTGAACCGAGACTACGATCCGACCAAACCATTGCAACCTGATGAGCGAAAGCAACGTCAGAACAAAGGAAACAATCCGAAGAAGAATAAGGGTGGTGAATAATGCTCGGTCGAACTTCCATTGGATTTGCGGGTACGCTCGCCGCCTTGGTTGGTATTCCTGTCGGCGCATTTCTGCTAAGCCTAAGCTCAATGCAGTTGCCGGCACATGCGCACGGTGGGCACGATGCGAGCGGACACGGCAGCAGTGGCCACGGGCACGCACCAGAGCATGTCTGGCGACTCGTCGGAGGTACGGAAATTCACGGAAGCTTTGTGCGTGCGGATCATCGAATCGTCCAGTTACGTCAATCAAACGATTCTGTCGTAGAAATCCTCAGGAGTGAATTGACTGCTGATGATGAGCGGTGGGTATCGCAAAAATTGGCGAAGATCCGAGCTGCGCAGCTGATTATGGCCGCCGGCGGGGTATCTGCGATGATGGCTTCAACCGCTATGGTCGAGGCAGCGACAGCACCGGAACCACCCTCGGAGATGCTCAACGCATTTGAACCTTTCGTTAAACGGAACGAGATAAAGACACGGTGGGATGACAGGTTTTTTTACGTCGAA
>VGZN01000432.1 GCA_016872635.1 Planctomycetota bacterium
GTTGGTAACCTCGAGATAATTGCGTTTCACGCGCTTTGCGATGGTGCGGAGCGTGAGTTTTCTTAGGTGCCTAAAACGGTTTGCAGTTCGATGTTCGAGTCGTTTCCGCTTGCTCCCCCTGATTCCATCCTCGGTTTGGCTGCTACTTTTGAGAAAGACCCTCGGCCGGGAAAAATCAACTTGACCGTTGGTGTTTTCAAAGACGAGCAAGGTAGAACACCCATATTGGAGTCAGTCTGGCAAGCTGAAGAGCGCATTTTCAAGACACAGAAGACGAAGAGCTATCTCCCCATCGAAGGAGCACCCGAGTTCACTAAAAGTGTCTGCCGGCTCGTCCTCGGAGATGATTTCGACTTCGGTCGAGTCGCGGCAGCGCACACACCGGGTGGTACAGGTGCCCTGAGGGCCGGGGCGGATACATTGGCACGCAACTTTCCTGGTCTGCGGGTTTGGTTGAGCAATCCGACCTGGGCGAACCACGCCTCTGTTTTCCAAGCTGCTGGGATGGAGACACTTGTTTATACCTATTTGAACGGTGCAAAGACTGGTCTGGATTTTGACGGGATGATCCAGGATCTAGAAACGAAGGGTCGCCCGAGAGATGTGGTTCTCCTGCACGCTTGTTGCCACAATCCGACAGGAATTGATCCTATGTTGGAACAATGGGAACGTGTCTCCCGTTTGATGGCGGAAAAGAAGATGATTCCGTTTCTCGATTTCGCTTACCAAGGCTTCGGTGATGGAATTGTCGAAGATACCAAGCCGTTGCAAATCGTTCTTCGAGATAATCCCGAGGTGGTTGTTTGCAGTTCGTTCTCGAAAAACTTTGGCTTGTACTCCGAGCGGGTCGGCGCACTTTTGATGGTTGGTGCGGATCGCTCTGGGACAGAAGCCTTGATGAGTCAAGTCCGGGCTTCGATCCGATGCAATTACAGCAATCCGCCTCGCCATGGTGAAGCGATCGTTGCAACCATTCTCGGGGATAATGACCTGGCTGCCTTATGGCGAAGTGAAGTGGACGCTATGCGTGCACGGATCTCGAGCATGCGGGAATCATTCATACACGGAATGAGTTCCTTGGGGCGCGACTTCGGATTCTTGGCCACCCAAAAAGGGATGTTTTCTTACACCGGATTGAACGCCATGCAAGCGGATTGGCTGAAGCAAGAGCGGGCAATTTATATTGTAGGAACCGGCCGGATTAATGTGGCTGGTCTCTCGCCTGAAACAATGACTACCCTTTGCATGGCAGTGGATGAAGCCTGCAAACTCTAAGCCATGAGGCCTTTCTCGGTCGCGTTGGTTAAATCATGCTGCGCGATCTCTGGATCGGTGGCAGTTTTCAGTCGGACTGTAAATTGGCTGCCTTTACCCAGCGTGCTTCGTACGGAAACGGACCCACCTAGGGCTTGGGCGAGATGCTTGACGATGGCGAGCCCCAAGCCGGTACCACCGGAGTCTTGGCTGCGAGCTTTTTCGACGCGGTAGAACCGTTCGAAAATCCTATCGATATCTTCTTCCGGAATGCCGATCCCATAGTCGATAACCGACATTTCCACTTCGGAACCTACAACCCTCGAAGCGACACGGATGTATCCCTCGGGTTTTGAGTAACGAACAGCATTGCTGAGAAGGTTACCAAGAATGGTTCTGAGGGACTCATGATCTGCGAGCACGCGAGGTGTTGAGTCAGAAATTTCGTTGTAGATCGTGATGTTTTTCGATTTGGCAATAGCTTGATGGTCCTCGATGCAGGTTCTCGCCAGTTCTTGTAGGGACAATGGGATGAGGGGTAGTTTTTCGGGAAGAGATTGAATTCGGGTTAATTGAAGTAAGTCGAAGATGAGCTTATCGAGACGATCCGCTTGCTCGCTGATTCGAGTGATGAATAACTCACATGCATCTGGGTCATCAAGTGCACCCATTAGAAGCGTCTCGGTATAAGCCTTGATAGCGGCGAGTGGTGTTTTTAATTCGTGCGAAACGTTGGCTGTGAAATCGCGACGAACATTCTCCAACTGCTTGAGCCGAGTTTCATCGGTGATCACCAAAAGCATCGGTGGCGGACTAGATGGATCTGAGGGTGGGGATTCATGCTGAAGCGGATGCGCTCTTAGACGCAGCACAATAGATTTCGTCGTACCATCGAGCTCGCAGTCGATTGTCTGGTTTGACTTTTGGGACTCTGTTATCAGTTCGAGAACTCGCGGCTGACGTATCAATTCGATCAAACGAGTTCGATCGCGAACACGGTCGGAAAGATCGAGAAGGTCGATTCCAGCTCGGTTTGCGAACCAAAGGTGTAGATCTGACGTGAAGGCGAGTATTCCCACCGGCATTGCAGATAGAACCGTTTCCGATTGTTCGGCTCCCGTTTTTACAGCGCTGATTTGGCTTTGGTAAGCTTCAATCAACGCGATGATCTCGCGATTGATATTGCCGAAGATAAAACTTTCAGGAAAGAGCTTGAGCATCTCGTCTCTTGCCATCGCTTTTGGCGATTGGGAGCGAATTTGTTGAAGAGAGTGGACGTAACGTTGAATGGAATCACGAAAGGAACGAAATGAGAAGGCGCCAGCGAGACCCGCGCCGAACGCGGAGATCAGCCACCACGGTTTCCAGCGAGCCCCTCTTGATTCAAAGTGAGGAAGCCTCTTTGTATATGCTATCCAACGCCTCGATCCTGACGATCGATGGATGGATTCGAGATCGGTGGGATGCAAGGGTGCGAGCTCCTCGGTGAGTCGAACTCGTATGTACCCTCCTGGCTCACTTCGGTATTCCTGAGGCGAAGCTTCCAGTTGCTTGATCTCATTCGGTGTCAGCTGCTTTTCCTTGAGTACCGACCAATAACCGGTGCGGGAATCGCTCATTCGCCTGGCGAACGCGTCGATTTCGGTGACGGACGAATCCGCGAGCAATTTGAAGATCCGCATTTCATTCCATGCCGTTTGCAGCAGGGTCTGCTTCCAGAGTCTTTCGTCGTACTGATCGATGAATCCGACGGCGACGAAAGCAATAGCAACGCATACGGTGGGGATTATCCCGAGCGACCATGGAATGCGTTGGAATGACATTTGCGGAAAGACAATAGGAAGAGGAATCAGTTGAAGCGAACCAACATATCTTATTCAAACGCACCCTTTCTTGGAATTGGCTGGTGGTCCGTTGTAGGGGCCTGCCCCTCGCGATGCTCGACCATCATTCCATCGGTAAAGCGGTTAAAATCAGAGGAATGTTGTACATTCCTACAACGTGTTTTTTCGGTCTGATCCGAATAATCCGGATAATCGAACTCCCTTGTCTGTTATCGCTGAGCGCTGTGGGTTATCTCGGTAGGCCTTGTTGAATGGAGTAAGGGTCAGATTAGGATGGACTGCAATGGTGCGAGAGGTCCAAGTTTGTTCCATGGGAAATGTTTAGTTAGGTTTATGTCCGCTGCCATTACAGGGTTCGTACAAGAGAAAAACTCCGACTCGTTAGGTAAATATACGCCTCGAATGGTGATGATCGCGTACTGCTGCGACCCGCATGGGACTATGGAGGAACGTAATGGGTGGCATCGCGCGTTGATCGCCGCGGAACAGTTCGAAACAACTGTGATTTATAGACCTTTGCCTGGGCGAGCATCCCTCGCGATGGAAATTGAGGATTCTCGAATTGCCAGCCGTCTCCGATTTATCGCATTTTCCCCACGTCCTATCACGGAGTTCCTGCTTCGGCGTGAAGGCGTATTTTACATTGGTTATCGACGGTGGCTACATGAGGCATTTAGAACTGCCACTGAGCTCCATCGCGAAGCGAAGTTCGATATTGCACACACGACTACCCTTTGTGGTTTTCGAGAGCCAGGGGAACTATGGAGATTGGGTGTGCCACATGTTTGGGGACCAATCGGTGGGACGCAAGATTTACCCAAGGATTTCCATAGTGCGATTTCCTCTCGGGGTAGGATTCGAGAGTGGGTCCGCTCCCTGCTGAACGGTTGGCACTTGAAGTACCGCAAACGGGTGCGGAAAGCAGTTTCCGAAAGCGATGTCGTGATCGCTGCTACCGAATGGGCCCGGGAAGATATCGGGGTGTATTTCCAGAGGGATGTCGATGTTGAATTGGAAACCGGCTTGGATTACGAACTGCCGGAAAAATCAACATTCCACGAGGTGGGGCAGCCGTTAAAAATTTTATGGGCTGGGCGACTGAGAGAGTGGAAGGGCTTACCTCTTTTGCTGCATGCATTGGCAAAACTTAGGTCGGAAGGGATTCCATTTGAACTCCGCATACTCGGCGTGGGCAGCAGCCGATCTCGCTGGATGAAGATCGCACAGCAACTAAAAATCGATGGGCAAATTGAGTGGATAGAAAGCTGCAGCTATCGGATCGGTATTGAACATTATCGATGGGCTGATGTCTTTGTATTCACAAGCTTGCGGGACACGTCCGGCACGGGATTGCTCGATGCACTGGCTGCGGGAACACCTATTGTTGGACTTGGTCATCAAGGCGCGGCGGACATCATCACTCCGGATTGCGGCATCGCAGTGAGTGTTGAACGGCCCTCACAAACCATTAGCGAAATCGCTTTCAGTTTGAGTCAACTTTCTCGAAATTCATCTCGACTTCGCGAATTGAGTTTAGGGGCTACGATGCGAGCCAAGTCCTTTCATTGGGATCAACGTAGAGAGTACTGGCGGCGAGTCTACACGAAGCTTATGACGCAGCATCGAGGACAGGCCGTAGCATCAGGTTGATGTGGATTTT
>VGZN01000433.1 GCA_016872635.1 Planctomycetota bacterium
ATCGAAGAAAATCCCAACATCGATTTGTGTCAGGAACTGGTCGAAGAGATTCTGACCGAGAAAGTTGGGGGCCAGGAACGCACCGTCGGTGTGCGTGTCCGTGGCGATGCTTGCTTTATGGCTCGCGCTGTGGTGCTTACGACGGGTACATTTTTGCAGGCCATCATGCATACGGGGGAAGCGAAGACGCCGGGCGGCCGGGCAGGTGAAGGCACGACCTCGGGCATCAGTGAATCGCTCCATCGATTGGGATTCCGAATTGAACGGTTCAAAACTGGGACGCCTCAATAGCCGTACGATCGACTATTCGAAAACCGAGATCCAGCCAGGCGATGAGGCTCCGCAACCGTTTTCGTTCATGACCGACGCGTTGCCCCACCCTCAGATGCCTTGTTGGATTACCTACACCAACGAGCAGGTCCACGAGCTGATTCGAGCCAATCTCCATCGCGCACCAATGTACACGGGACAGATACGGTCGTCAGGCCCTCGCTATTGCCCATCGATCGAGGACAAAGTGGTTCGGTTTTCGGATAAGGACAGGCACCAATTGTTCTTGGAGCCCGAGGGGAGATCGACGCAAGAGGTTTACGTCAACGGGATTTCCACATCCCTACCCCGAGACGTTCAAGACCAAATGTTCAAGCTCATTCCGGGGCTTGAAAAGGCGCAGATTATGCGCTACGGGTATGCAGTCGAGTACGATTTTTGCCCGCCTGACCAGCTCTATCCCTGGCTGGAAACCAAAACCGTCCAAGGGTTGTACTTTGCTGGGCAACTCAATGGGACTACTGGATACGAAGAAGCGGGCGCACAAGGGTTGGTCGCGGGTGCCAGCGCGGCGTTGCGTCTCAAGGGTCATGATGGCCTCATCTTAAAGCGAGACGAGGCTTATATCGGTGTACTCGTGGACGATCTGGTCACATGCGGTGTCGATGAGCCTTATCGAATGTTCACGAGTCGTGCCGAGTACCGCATGATGTTGAGGCAAGACAACGCAGATCGACGCTTAACTCCGATCGGACACAAACTTGGGTTAGTGTCTGAGGATCGGTATCAACGATTCATCGACAAGACCGAATGCATCGAATCAGCACGTCGCGTTGTGGCTTCCTTGAGGATCGGCGATGTTACCGGCGACCGATTTTTGAAACGAAATGAAGTCACATGGAAGCAGCTTCACGAGATGTTCCCGGAATCCCTCTCCCAATTCCCTGAAGAAATCGGTCTGCAGGTCGAGTACGACACGAAATATGCTGGATACATTTCGAGACAGCAGGTTCAAGTGGAACGTCAACAGCGAATGCTCGACAAGCAAATCCCTAAAAACTTTGATTACGGTGCTATCGTGAGTTTGCGAAACGAAGCTCGGCAAAAGTTTTCTCGTGTCCGTCCTCTGAATCTAGACCAGGCAGGACGAATCAGCGGCATCACGCCATCGGATGTCGCCTTGGTATTGGCGTACCTCGAAAACCCGAGGTTGCGAAACTTGGCTCAGATGGAAAAAGAGGATGGTGCCGAGTGAAATTGGACGCGATCATTGTCGGTGCTGGACTTTCTGGGTTGATTGCAGCCAGGAAATTAACCCGCGCCGGACGCAGAGTCCTTGTGCTCGAAGCATCAGAGAAAGTGGGGGGACGCATCCGTACCGATGCCAGGAATGGTTTTCTGTTGGATCACGGCTTCCAAGTCTATTTGACTGCCTACGAAACAGCTGCCCGTGAGTTGGACCTAACGCGACTGCGTTTGAAGCCATTTTCCGCAGGCGCGCGAGTTCGCGTAGGTCGAAGTTGGTCGCTCGTTACCGATCCTAGTCGGTCGTCTCCGGCGAACTTTTTGTCGGATGCAATCCAAACATCCCTCTCGCCCGTTGCTTCGCTCTCCGACAAGTGGAAACTGCTTTGGTTTCGCAACGGACTAATGAAGAAGAATGTCGAAGAGGTGCTCGCAACTCGCGATGTTCCGAGCATCGAACGATTGCGAGAGATCGGATTCTCAAACTCGATCATCGAGCGGTTCTTTCGTCCTTTTTTTGGAGGGATTTTTTTAGACCGCTCACTGGCTATTCCATCAACGAGGATGGAGTTTATTTTCAAAACCTTCAGCAGCGGTTACGCGGCATTACCCGCAGAGGGGATGGAGGCCATTCCGAAGCAGGTGGCTGACGAAATTCCAAACGAATCCCTCCGCTTAAAAGCGACTGTCGCCAATGTTCAGCCAGGAAAAGTAAGGCTATCCGACGGTTCTGAATGGAATGCGCCAGCGATTGTGATTGCTACAGAAGAGCCAACGGCATTGAGACTATTGGGGATAAAGTCAAGCAAAGGAAATGGCCCTCCCGTTGCTTCGACTACTTGTTTCTATTTTTCCATCGATCGGGCGGTAAAGCAGGAACCTTTGCTGATGCTCAATGGAAACGCATACGGTCGCATCCATCATGTAGCTTTCCTCAGCGATGCGCAAGCCAGTTATGCTCCGGCCGGAAAAGCGTTGATAAGTGTGAACCTGGTCGGAGAACGAGATCTTGTCTCGGACGAACTTATCGCGGCGGTACGAAGGGAGTTGATCGAGTGGTTCGGATGGGAGGCCCAACTTTGGCGGCACGAGCAAACGTTTTCAGTTCCATTCGCTCTGCCGCGTCCAATGGGCGAAACGATTGCGACCGAAGCATCGTCAGTGAATCCGAGTGCCGTGATCGGCGAAGGGCTGTTTCGATGTGGAGATTACTGCGACGTGGTGGGGGGCGGTTACACGGGAAGCATCGAAGGTGCAATCCGGAGTGGGCTCAGCGCGGCTGAGTCCGTATTGGAGGGTTAGAAAACGCTGGAGTCGTGGCGCCGACATCCGGTGTGTCATGGGCCTGTTGGCGATTCCAATACGGATCCAGCCTTAGGTCTCTGCGAACCGAAGAAACGCAATTTCATGGCGTTGCATCATCCGAGATGAAGCCCAGCGGTATGTCCAGTGCTCCAAGCGGCTTGGAAATTGAAACCACCGATGGGACCGTCGAGGTCGAGTATTTCGCCTGCAAAGAAAAGCCCAGGATGCTTGCGGCTTTGCATGTCTTGGAAGTTCACTTCTCCCAAGGCAACACCACCCGCAGTCACTTCGGCTTTAGGATACCCTCGCGTGCCATGGATCGGTACGGAGCAACCTTTGAGCGATTCGAGGATTTGAGTTCGGAGTTTGCGAGGTAGTTCGGCCATATGGGGATCGTGCACGGCTCCGAGCCTATCGAGGATGGATATGGCTAACCGTTTGGGGATCCGTTGACTCAGCACGGTCGAGATGGCTCGATTGCTTTTATGCGCTTCATCGAGAAGCCACTGCTCGCATTCAGCGTGCGATTGGCTAGGAAGGAGATCGATCCGCAGGGACAATTGATCCTGTTCCGTCCGATCGGAAAAGCACCGCGATACATTCATCGCCGTCGGACCGCTGCAACCGGTGTGGGTCCAAAGGAAGCCGCCGCGGGAGGTGTTCCTTTCGACTTTGATGGCAGCTCCATTTTCAGAGGTTAGGTGCGCGGTAATCAAGGCGTCGTCCAAGGTCAAACCGCTCAACTCATGGACCCAGGCTGCGTTGGAAACCAGAGGCGTCAGCGCGGGTCGGAGGGGGACGATCGAATGCCCCATTCCTTCCGCCCATGCGTACCCATCGCCAGTAGTCCCGCATTCGCGGTAACTGAGACCTCCGGTCGTGATCAGGACTGTTTTAGTCCAAAGCTCTAGCGAGGAATTTGCGGTGTGAGCTGTGACGTCAAAGCCTTCCCCCGTACTAGAGGGACGGACTGAATCCACGGCGCAACCAGTGATCAACTCCGCTCCATGTCTGGCCAATCGCCGAACGACTGCATCGCGAACATCGATCGCGTGGTCACTGACCGGGAAAACCTTGCCCGTATCCTCAACTTTTGTCGCGACGCCTTCGGCTTCGAACTCACGCACCACGTCCTGTGGGGATAGTCGACTGAGCACCGAAAGAAGAACGCGTCCATGATTTCCGAAGGCTTCTGCGATTTTTCGATTGTCGCAGTTGTGGGTAATGTTGCATCGAGTTCCACCCGACATCAGGATTTTTACCCCGGCCTTGTTGTTTTTCTCAAGCACCAAAACGTGCTTGTTGCGTTCTGCTGCGGTACCCGCAGCCCATAAACCCGCAGCGCCACCTCCGACGACGATCGCATCCCACCGAGTTCTCATTTGTATTGCTTTGCCTGTGTTGCTTCGTCGCGTCAGCGGATGTGTCCTCTTTTGCCAGTCTCAAGTTTAACGTGTGCTGGTCAGAAGATCGAAGGCGCTTTTGTGGATTTTCGAATCGTTAGGATCGATATCTGAGCCATAGGAACGTGTGACCACTCGGTAACATCCGTTTCCTACGGGACGACAATTTTCTGGAGAAGGTCAGTTCTGAGGACCAGGGCGCGCAGAGAGGATTTATCCCGCGTATAACTTTGACCAGACGAATATCGTTGCGACTTGGGTGAATCGATTTCACAGAGGCCGCATTCCGGAGAATCTCCTCTCATGATTTCCAGCACGCAAAGAGTGGCTTGGTTATAATCGCCCATCCGACAAAGCCCTTGACGTTGCAGCCAAGGCATCCCGTTTCTACTACTTTTGCCAACGACGAGCGAATCGCACCATGGAACGAAGACATTTTCTAGGGACTGGTTTGGCCGCAAGCAGTGCCCTACTCGGCACCTATCAAAATACCGTAGCAGCATTGCAAGACGCACCGACCAAACGGGTTGGTTTG
>VGZN01000434.1 GCA_016872635.1 Planctomycetota bacterium
GGGGATCCAGTAGCGCTACCAGCGATGTTTTCAAAGGGGGATTGTTGCAAGGGATGTCGACACATCATCCTATCGTGTCACCCTTTGTTGCTCGTAAGACTTCATCCATGCTGGTCGTGCCTTCGAGCACCTTGCGGAAGGCATCCATACGCAGCGTCAACATTCCGTGCTTGAGCGCGAGTTGTTTGATTTCAAAACTGCTTGCGCGATCGTGCGCTAATTGCCGGACCTCCTCGTTGGTAATGAGGAGTTCGTAGATACCGAAGCGTCCAGCGTATCCTAAACCTCTACAAGTCCGACAGCCCTGAGCGCGGAATAACGGTTTGCCATCGAGTTTCTCCCAAGGGAAATCGCGTGGTAACTCGTCCTTGGTCGGATGGTAGGACTCTTTGCACTCGGGACAAAGTCTACGGACCAAGCGTTGGGCCATGATTCCTTCGACAGTGCTCGCGACGAGGAACGGTTCCACGCCCATGTCTACGATCCGGGTGAATGCTCCGGCAGCATCGTTGGTGTGGAGTGTGCTGAAAACCGTGTGACCGGTGAGAGATGCTTGGATGGCGTTCTCCGCCGTTTCCGCGTCGCGGATTTCACCGACTAGGACAATGTCTGGGTCATGCCGAAGGATGCTTCGCAGAGAGGCTGCGAAGGTCAAGCCGATCTTTGGATGGACCTGGATCTGGTTGATGCCATCGAGTTGATACTCGACAGGATCCTCGGTGGTGATGATTTTGTTTTCGGGAGAACGGATCTCTAAGAGGGAACTGTATAGGGTCGTGGTTTTTCCGGATCCGGTGGGACCAGTGACCAAGATAATGCCGTGTGGAATGCGGATCAATTCGCTGAAGATGCGATAGGTTTCTTCCCCCATCCCCAAGCTTCGGAGGTCGAATTTCATCGCCCCTTTATCGAGGATCCGCATGACCAAACTTTCGCCGTGGATCATCGGGATAACGCTAACCCGGATATCGATCTCTCGCCCGTGGACTCGCAACTTAATCCGGCCGTCCTGAGGCAGTCGTTTTTCGGCGATGTTGAGTTTCGCCATGATCTTCAATCGCGAGATGATGGCGGCTTGAAAGCGATTGATTTCTGGGGGTACGGGTTGGTTTTGAAGGATGCCGTCGATTCGGTAGCGGATAACGATCCCTGCGGCTTGCGATTCTATATGCACGTCGCTGGAGCGTGCGTCGATAGCTTCGACGAGGATCTCATTGACCAATCGCACCACGGAAGCTTCTTGCGCTTGTTCGCTGAGCTCACTGCCATCGGCTTCGAATTTCTCGAGCAGTTCGATGTCATCATCTTCGTCGCTGCGAGCGGCCATCAAGCCTTCGACGGTTTCGCTACCAACACCGAGATGCTTTTTAACAAGCTTTGCGATTTCGATTTTCTCGGCCACCAGGGGTACGACCGGACAGTGCAATGCAGCAGCCGCTTCGTCGAGTGGATAGAGTTCGAGCGGGTTGCTGGTGGCGATGAAGATTCGTCGACCTTCTTTGTGCACCGGAAAAATACCGTGCCTATAAATCAACTTTTGAGGAAAGGTTGGAAGAAGATCTAGGTCGACGTTGGCTTCGCGCAGATCGATAAATTCCAATCCAAACTCTTCAGCGACGGCTTTGAGGGCGTCCTCTTCGCGCACGAAACCCTTTTGGATGGCGCTCTCGATAATCCCGCCGCCATTCATCGCTGCGCGCGATTCGGCGAGTTGGGATTCGTTGACCAAACCCCTGCGAACGAGTATTTCACCGGCTTCGAGTATCATGAATGGTTACCCTGCAATGAGGGGTGGCTCCGAGGGCTGCTGGTACGATGAGTGAAGGAATTTTTCTGTTGGTAAAACACGGGACCGAAATCGGGCATCGACAAACGTCGTTTTCACGTGCTTAGCGATGTTTCATCACCGAGTTGCACGTTTTTGGCTGAGCGTTCCTGTGAGCGCTGATGGCAGCTTGGAATCCCGCAACAAATTAATTGCCGCCGCGGTTCACACGGTTGCCGCGGTTTCCACCGCCGCCACCCTGGCCCCCACCGAATCCACCGCTACCGAATCCACCGCCACCGAATCCACCGCCACCTTGACCTCGCCCACCCATGCCACCTATGCCTTGGAATCCGCCGAAGCCACCGCCGCCTGTGCCGCCACCGAATCCACCTTGTCGGCCCCCTTGGCCGCCACCCATACCACCTATTCCTTGGAATCCGCCAAAGCCGCCGCCACCCATGCCACCGGGATTAAATCCTCGGAAACCTTGGAATGCACTAGCCTGAGGAGAAGCAGTGTTGTTTTGTGCAGGTGGGGTTGATCCACTTCCTGAACTGGATGTGCGGGCTTGTGTGCCGAATATTCGCGAAAGCGCGGACTGAACGGTGGTGGGGTTGATATCGCCACCGATCGGGAGGACTTGCACAGTGTCTTCGGTTCCTTCCGCTTGTTGATCGAGCAACTCGACGAGTTCTTCGACTTCTTGAAAGAGTTGCTTGGAGGCAAGCACGATAAGGGCGTTGTTTTTCTTGTCGGAGGTGACCGTCATGGTCTGTTCCTTAAGTTCCTTAGGAGCATTTTGGCGACGACCACCTCCGCCGCCACCGCCACCTCGTAACGCTTCAATGAACTCTTGTGGTGAAGGTGGGCGTTGAGCGTTTTGATTGTTCGATCCGCCAGCAATACGATCTGCAAAAACCGATTTAACGGTCGCTTCGACCTCCGCGACCGGGGCAGATTGCAAGTAGATAATGTTAGGTATGCCGCGGGTTTGCACATCGACTGGACTTTCCGGGGTATCGATGATCTCGACCAACTGCTCGATCAACTGCATGTCGAGTGGGTTCGCTTGTACCCACAATGCATTGAGTCGCGGATCTGCGGTGATGAAGACTTCACCGCTGGAGGATGAGGATGCGGACGACGCTGCGGAACTGCCACCTCCACCCATCCCAAGCAAACTGCCGAGAAAGCCTCCACCTCCAAGCACGCTCGACGCCACCTCGCCGAGCAGACCTCCACCACCTCCACCGGACGGGGCGGTGCCTGAACCGCCGGCAAGCACTCCGCGGATCAACTCATCCGCCGCAAGCGCGGAGATATATTTCAGATAAATGACGGTTGGTTCCGAAGGGCCCGCTGCCATTTGCTCTTGGACAACGCCGGCGATTTCATCGAACTCCTTCAAAAGCATCGGGTCATCGCTAGTGACGATCAGTCCGGTTGGACCTCGGAAGATTTTGAGTTCTTTCTCAGTACCCTCGTTGGTGCTTTCATCCGATGATTTCTTTTCAGTTTCGTCGGCGGGTGGTTGGTCGCCATCGACGACCAGTTGTTCGGCTCGAGCGAAGCGAACAGTATTGGATCCTTCAAACGCATTCCCCAACAGAGTTGTATTATGGCTCTGGTCGATATCGACAGGACGCATAGCGGATGCATTAGGGTCACCGTTGGCGGGTTGTTGGCGATCGTTGTTCGTGGATGCCTTGGCACCTGGTTCCTTAGGTTCAATCTTTCGAATACGCCCACGATGCTTGGTGGCTTCCCAAAGCAAATCGATTTGATCGAGAACCTTATCCGCAGACTTGCCGGAATAAGGAAGGAACCGCGTGTTGTTTCGAAGGCCGTCCAATGTTGGTCCGGAATCCTGTACCTTGTTGAGCAACGAGCGGACTTGACCAACTTCCTGGGGCGTGCCTTTGACATAAACTCGTCGGGTCAGCGTGTCGCCATAGAAAATGGGGCCCTTGGCGGTGCCGGCTTCTTTGTCTTTGGTGCTCTGTTTTCCGAAAAACTTTTCCAGCGTCAAGATCGCTGATTGGGTATCGATTTTATCGAGTTCGATCACTTCGAAATCGCTGGTTTCGCCCGATAGAGTCGCAATAATCTCGTCGATCAATTGGTGGTCGCTAGCTGTCGCCCGTGCGATCACATTGTTCGATTTTGGATCGAGTGCCAAGTTGATGTTGGTTTGGCCTGAAAACTGAGTCTGAAGCACATCCATGGTCGTCTGCGGATCCGAACCGCGGACCATGTGGCTCTTGACCGTCAGTTGCTCGGTTGTGGTTGCAGGCTTGCCCGAATCGCTCGATGCAACGTCTACTTGGGTAACGATATCCCTTAATTTTTGCAGTTTATCAGGCGTTCCCGTCGCATAAAGTTTTGTACCGAAAGCATCGGTAGAAATGCTGAGTTCTTCCGATACATTCGACGACTCCTTGAGGCCCAGCAGCGGTCTGGCGATCGAAAGAAGTTCATCCGCGCTCATGTTTTCGAGCGTGATTGCGAGAATCTTCGATGTGCGACCCGCGTCTGGCATTTCGGATCGGCGCAGCGTATCTCGAATGATCCGGAGTTTGCCCGCTGTTTCGGTGACGAGCAATTGGTTTGCGGCTCCCAATGGGACGAGAGATCCTTGAGGACCGAGCAATTGCTTGACCTCCTTCTCTGCGTCTTCAACACTCAATCGTTGGAGCACGAATACCGACTTGCAGATTTCGTATTCGCCTCGGGTATCAAGTTGCTCTTCCGGTACCAAGTCCGCAAGTTCTCGAATCAGGCCTCGAATAACTTCGGCGTTTTCCCCCGAGCCCAAATCGACACACATCAAAGCGCGTTGGCGACGCACCAAGGTATAACCGCGGCTGAGCAGAACACTGTTCATGATGTCCATGGCCTCGGGAACTGTATAGACTCGGAATGGATCCCGATAGGTAAAGGTGCCGGGAGGGAAGAAGTCGGTCT
>VGZN01000435.1 GCA_016872635.1 Planctomycetota bacterium
ATCTGTACCAACGAAACGAGGAACCAATCGCTGCGATTAGCACATCGAGTTTGCCAGTCATTGATCGTTTGGATGGCAGGTGTGGCTGGGAATCGTATATCGACAACGACGGGCGGCTTGTGTCCCATCAAAAATTTGGAACGAATCTTCGATGGATGGGTGGTCTTTTTGTTTTATTTTCGAGCGCGTCCCTCCACTTGGTAGTTTCTGGGGCTGTCCGAGCGAATCCGTCTGCGGCATCTGCCGTGTTTATACTGCTTGTCTTTTTGATCGTGGGTTTAGTCTTTTGGCAAGGTTGGCGGGGAATTGCTTTCGAAAAGGCTAACACCGAAGCGACATTCTCTTGGGGGATACTTTTTCCCCTAATGACAAAGCACGCGATCGGGTGTTTTTCAGAAGTTGTGTTGGTTTTGAGACCGGAGGCGAGTGGAAATCAGGCTCATCTTCAAGGTGTAATTGAGTTGCGGGGAGAGGCTGAGCAAAGGCTTTCGATAGGCGAGTCGCCGCGAGGTGTTGAGCAACGATCCATGGCGAATTGCATTTCCGAATATCTGCACTGGCCTATGAAGGAGGATAATCAGGTTGGTGGGTAGGTTTTGATGGGGTGTCAGTTTGCTTTTTGGGGAATCATTGGGCAGTCCATCCACCATCGAGATTGAATGTAGATCCACGAATGTTGTCAGCGGCAGGTGAACAAAGGAATAAAACGAGCTCAGCAATTTGCTCGGGTGTCGTGAATTGTAGCGAAGGTTGTTTTTCGGCGAGTAATTTCTGAGCAGCTTGCTCAACACCTAGCGACTCGGAGTTCGCTTTCGCGTCGATTTGTTTCTGAACCAGATCCGTTCGAACCCAGCCTGGGCAGATTGCGTTGGCGGTGATGCAGGTAGTCGCGAGTTCCAACGCTACAGTTTTGGTGAGTCCCACCAGTCCGTGTTTGGATGCAACGTAGGCACTTTTATTGACGGAGGCGACGAGACCGTGGACGGAAGCGATATTAACGATTCGTCCCCAATTACTGGACTTCAATCTGGGGATAGCCAGCCGCATGGTATGAAATGCGGCTGACAGATTGACGGCTAGAATATCGTCCCATTGTTCCGGTGGAAACGATTCGATAGGGCTTACATGCTGGATCCCTGCATTGTTGACGAGGATGTCGATGCCGCCGAGTTCAGAATGAACGAATTGGAGCAATGCCTCGATTTCTGAAGGGTAACGCAAGTCGGCGGAGAAATACAAGCCTTTGCCTGCGCATTGCTGAAAATGCTTCAACGCTCCCTCGGCGTCACCAAAGCCATTGATAATAACGTCGGCACCTTGGCGGGCTAACGTGGTAGCGATGCAGAGTCCAATACCACTGGTGGAGCCGGTTACCAGTGCTTTTTTGCCTTGGACCATGATTGGATTCCGTCGAGAGGAAGAAGGTGCTGTTGGTGAATAATCGGTTGAAATCCTAGGATATCACGAACTTTTTTAGGGAACTTGCGTCTAACATTCCTGCGGTGATCAATGGGTTCTGTCGAGGATCGAACTGCGATATGGTCCGGAATCTTCGTGACCGATTGGTTGGATTACTTCGGCGTTTGAGAGCGACGCGATGTGTCATCGGCTGTGGATGGTTTTTGTTTTTATGGAAGAGAGGAAATAGTCCTGGATGATTGAGGACCTTTGGCGATATCTCAGTGATTTGCTTCAAAACAATCAGATTTTCAGCGGTGGGTTGGTTCTCATGCTCGGCGGTGCGGCCTTGGCCAGCCTGCGCCAAGTCCCCAACCATGTGTACCAGTTCGTGCGTCGGAAGCTGATCACCGAAATCGATATTTTGGATCGGGATCAAGCCTTCCAATGGGTTGAGAAATGGCTTTCGCAGCACGCATATGCGCGAAATCGAGCTCGGGCGCTCACAGTAAAGACGGTGTCCGTCGAGTACGACGAGAGGTGCGAGAATCCGAATATGGATTCGCGTCCCAAGATCATGTTCTCTCCGGCTCCGGGAGTTCACTGGCTCTTTTTCCGAAACCGGCTGATTTGCCTGCACCGCGAACGCCCAAAAATGAACGAGGGGTCGAACCAGCCTGTCAACGTGCGCGAGTGTTTCAACATCACGATCTTTTCCCGTAATCGTCAGCTAGCCCACCAGTTGATTGAGGAAGCTCGGGACATTGCGGTTCCAAAATCCGAGATGCGATTGACCGTGCATCGCGCCGGTCAGGGTTATTGGATGGAGCAGATGAAGCGATTGCCTCGGCCGATCGATTCGGTGATACTCGCCAATGGCTTGATGGATGAAATGCTCGAGGATGCGCGTACCTTTTTATCGCGACGCGATTGGTATGTTGACCGCGGTATTCCTTACCGACGCGGTTACTTGCTTCATGGCCCTCCAGGGACCGGGAAAAGTTCGGCTGTCGTCGCGATTGCCTCTGCATTGCAGATGGACATTGCCATTCTGAGTTTGGGTGATTCCAGTTTGGACGATAACGGTCTTGCTGAGCTACTCAGTTCGATTCCTGTAAACAGTTTGGTACTGATCGAAGATATCGACTGTGCGTTTCTCGAGCGTAAGGAAGGGGATGATAAGCGGAGCAAGGTCACGTTCAGTGGATTGCTGAATGCCATCGACGGTGTTGCTGCGGGTGAAGGACGATTGCTGTTTGCGACAACCAATCATATCCAGCGATTGGATCCGGCATTGATTCGGCCAGGGCGTATCGATCGCAAGATCTACATCGGTTTTGCAACTACGGAACAAGCTGAAAAGTTGTACTATCGATTCTTTCCAAACGCTGAGGTCGGGTGGGCCAAAGAGTTTGCTTGCGCGATTCCCTCTGGGAAAATTACGATGTGCATACTTCAAACGCATTTGCTCTTGTACGCAGATGATCCACGAGGGGCGATCGATCAAATCGACGATATGCTCGAGTCCAGCCTTCATGGAGATGAGAGCAGAGATACTTTCGGGCACGAAGCAATGAGTACCACGTAGATCTATCGATTGCTTCTTTCGAAAAAAGCGATGCCCCTGATGGGCTCCCAGGTTGCAGCGCGTACATTTTTTTAAGGGCAACCAACGCATAAGAATCGCATTGGTTGCGGTTCTTCGGTTGAAGCATACGTTGTACGTCAGACCGTTGCATGGTGAAAACTGGACAAGCGCGTCCGGAATGTGGTGGATTCCACCATGCGTAACTAGGAGGTCCTCTCGATTTCCATTGCGAAGCAAGGCTCAAAAAATGAGTCTAAATCAAGTTCTTCAGCGGCTTGTGTCTAGCGAAGGAGCGAATCGTGAAGGATTTGATTGCCGGGGTATTGAACCTACCCACGATTGGTGGACAGCGAGTCACCTTATGTCATGATATCCATGATAGGAGATTGATTCATGCGAAAACGACGAGCCTTCACTCGAGAGTTCAAACTTGCTGCGGTCAAAAAGGTCCTGGAAAAGGGCCTTTCCGTTACCGAAGTCGCACAAGAACTTGGAATCCGTGACACCCTCATTCACAACTGGAGAAGGGCTTTTGAAGCAGATGGCAGCTTGCAAAGCGAGATTCTCAACAGCCCGTCCATGGATGCAGAGCTTCGACGACTCCGCGAGGAGAATCGCCAGCTCAAGATCGAAAGAGACATTTTAAAAAAAGCGACGGCCTTCTTTGCAAAAGAAAAGAGCTAAGGTTCGAGTTCATCAAAAAACATCGATATCGATGGCCCATCAAAACCCAATGCCCTGTGCTTAAAGTGTCTCGCAGTGCGTTTTATAAGTGGTCGAAGCACACGCCATGTGCGACCGCTCAAAGACGGATCTCGATCGAGATGGAGATCAAACGAATGCGGGCCTGCAAGCGATTGAAAAACTACGGGGCGCCTCGGTTGCACCGCGAACTCAAAGAGCATGGAATCGAATGCTCGAAGAACACCGTTGCAAAGGTAATCAAGAATGCGGGGCTAACGGTCCATCGCAAACGCAAGTACTGTGTAACCACGGATTCCAATCATGCGTTTCCGATTGCCCCGAATCGGCTCAATCAGTGTTTTTCAAAGGAAAAAGTCAATTCCGTTTGGCTTACAGATATTACTTATGTTCCGATTCGAGATGGCTTCGCATACCTGTGCTGCGTCGAAGATTTGTGCTCA
This sequence comes from Planctomycetota bacterium, assembly GCA_016872635.1. GTDB lineage: Bacteria > Planctomycetota > Planctomycetia > Pirellulales > Pirellulaceae > JBKCUI01. The sequence goes on from VGZN01000435.1 coordinate 4,132, forward strand.
CGACGCATCGTTGGTTGGTCGATTGCATTGCACATGGAAGCATCATTGGTGCTGGATGCGCTCGAGCAAGCCATCGCGCTTCGAGTTCCTTCTCGAGGGCTCATCGTACACAGTGATCGCGGTTCGCAATTTGCCAGCGAGGCTTACCGAAATCGATTGGAGAAGGGAGGTTTTGAGCAAAGTATGAGCCGCAAAGGCAACTGTTATGACAATGCTCCGATGGAAAGCTTTTTTCGAAGCTTCAAAGTAGAAGATGCCAATCAACAACCGTATGAAACGCTCGAACATGCGACGCGTGAGATCGCGGACTACATCGATCGTTTTTACAACCCAGTGCGACTACATTCGTCATTGGGATACCAGAGTCCAATTCAATTTGAAAAAGGCCAAATTGATTCATTGGAACTTTGCAGCTGAGTTTGTCTTCGTCGGAGCCATTCGTCGGTCGCTCGCAACCGGGCCGACCGACAATGGCGCAGAGGAAGACAGCAACTGCTTGCAGTAAAGGTGGGTTCTCTTGAACTCACCAACAGAAAAATTTACCCGTTTGTTAACACCGATTCACTGTCCACTTTTCTTGGGTAAGATCAGT
>VGZN01000436.1 GCA_016872635.1 Planctomycetota bacterium
GGAAATTAATAAGTAGGCCAAGCATGCCGCGAGTCGGACCGAGTATTCGTGCTTGGATAAACCGTCCGAGCGAGTGCCTGTGTATCGCATCGAGCCGCTTTGATCGACTACAATTGTCGCTCGCAGATTGGTTTCGTCCTCATATTGGCGAATGTACAGTCGATCCGTCTTGCCAAAGAGCTTCCAATCGATCGATCGGATTTCATCGCCATGGACATAAGGGCGGTGTTCCTTGAAATCGACGCTAGCTCCGATATGACGCGATCGGTGCATACCCCCACTGAGTCCTTCGACGACATCTCTCGCGATCCATTGCAATTGGGACACACGTGCGAAGTCTTGAGGCTTCAACCATCGGAACAGCAGATTCGCGGGCAACGCAGAGCCTCGAGGTTTTTCAACGGTAGGATCGTGTGGGTGGGAGGGCGTATTCACTAAGAAAACGGACCCCTTCATCATACCAGCTCAAATGCCCATTTTCGATAGGCAGATCACAGCAGCTTAGGTTGCGGACGCCAGCATCCAACACCCTGGAAATACCCCATCCTGGAGATAGCCATGACGGTGTTGCACAACCGTGAATCGGACTGAATTTTACGGCGTTTGTTGATTACCGGGCGGGCATTCCGAAAGCGGTGGTTAGTGGTTTTCGATCGACGAGAGGTCCAATCGGTACATCAGTTGGTTGTAGTCATAGCGCGGTGTAGGTTTGTCATTTCCGGAAAATGAGTGGCTATAGGTACCTTCGAAGAATATGGTTTTGCCACCGTCGATGTCCATGAAGGAATGGTGCTTGGGGTTGTAAAAAGAATATCGGTCATGGGTGAGTATCTTGACTGCGTCCTGCCACGGGCCGATCAATTGCGGGGATTCCGCTAACCAAACTTCTCCTAGCATGGAGGATTCACCTTCCAGTTCTGTAAAGATCATCAGCCAGCGTTGGCGGTATTCATTCCAAGCTAACGATCCGTTGTGAACCTTCAGCACCTTGGTAGAAGTGCGATCGCGGATCCGATTCCATGCGGAGTCGTTCTCTACATTTCCGAAGTCCAGTTTCCCAGATTTAATCCATTTCTCTTGATCGCGCTGCGAAAGGGGTTCTGTATTGTCTTTCCATGCGACCTTGAGGGTACCGTCGGGATTGCGATCCAATTTGGGGTTGGATGAACGGGATCCCTTTTGCAAACATGAAAAGCCCTGGTATTGGTCCGGCCGCACGAAATCCTCCACCGTCGCATTAACGCGAAGGAAGGGAAACGGGCTGCAAAAGTAAAGGTGCTCTTGGTTGGCTCGGTCATTCAAGGCCTTAGTTGCCGGGTTGTAGGCTTCCGTTCTGCTTTCGCGGTGAACGATCGGATGAGACTGGGTATCTGGAAAGCAGGTGGGCCGCTCGTCGAAACTCACCAATTCCACAAAGTGGTTTTTAGAATCGTCCCATAACGCATATCCCCATCGGTAGGCTTCGAGCGAGTTCCGAATTTTTACGTAACTGGCAACCATGCGTTGGATGCCTTGGGCGTCAGGAAGTACGGCGACGCATGTTAGCCAAGTGGGGCCCGCTCCAGGCATTACTGCCAAGGGCCGCAATACCTTTTGATCATCTTGGAAATACTCCACTGAGATCCCGCTTTCAGTGATCTCTCCTGGGCCAGACGCATCGCTAAATCTGCGAGTTGAGTCGAAGTTGTCGGGTGAGGGAATACGCGTCGTTGCACCGGACATATGAAAACTACCGCTTAAGGGATAGTTCGAACGCGATGTATCCCCCCAGAACCAATAGACTCGATCGTTGTAGATCGCTGTGAGCACACTGTCCGAGCCCACGACATCCGAATTGATGATTGGGTATCGCGTCGGAACAGGTTTGTTGAGCAATAATGAGTCGCGAAAGATCCCGCTACCTGTGGTCCGGTAAAGCCGTTCCGCATGATTCTTTCGATGGATTTTGAGACGAGCTTCTTTTCCTGGCCGCACGAAATACCGAGTGCCGCGATTTCCAAAACCGTCTGGGGTAATCTCGTACCCATGGCTGCGTACGAAAAAGTAAACCTCGCGATCGAGCAAATCCGGTTCGTCGATGGCGATCCATCCTTGACTATCGCTGATAAACGTCAAATGCTGGATGGTTTCCAACTCTACAAGTGGTACCCCACGCCCTGTTTTGTCGTCGACGACTTGGATGGCAAAGTACTTGGACTCTTCAGCTTGTTGCGCGGAGACGCTGTGCAAAAATCGGCATGGAAGTGCCGATGCCAGTAGGATGAGAATGCACGCGAGGAATCGCCGAGGAACGTCGAGGCTCGAAAACCGCATTGAGTTGCATTGCAACTGCGGTGTCAGGCATAGATAGCCGCTTAGATTCCTCATCGAAGTGGATCAATCTGTGAGTGATACCAAAAAGGTCGCATCCGATGATTTTGCGCGGTACGCTGCGATCAGTACTCCGTTCATCTGCTCGCCATCTCCAAGTCGATAGATAACCAATCGACTCACGTTAGGATCATCAAATGCTTTCGCCAATGCGAGATGTGCTTGGTCGGGATTGTCGATATTGTCGACGATCAACGAGGCTGAGAGCGAGGCTGCCGGATCCTCGATGCTATTTCGAAGTTCCGACAGGATACCGCTCCCTGGGCCGCTGCGTTGGTAGACCATTTTCCATGTGTCCATCCATGCCTTTTCGCCGATTTGGTCCCAGAGATTTCCGGCAAAGTATCGGTATTTCGCGATCGATTGCGCTTCGATTTGTTCGGCCGTCGATGCTTCATAAAAAACGGCGCTACCAATCCCTGCGGCACTGGCTGGGCCGTAATGCTGCTGCAAGTCCAGGACGTAGCTAGGGGCATTACCGGCTGGATTCTCACCCTGGGTGTTGCTGGTCATCGAATGCTTTGCCTTATTGGTTTCTTACTGGAGCGTAGAAAAGTAGGCCGGTGCCTTCAGTTTACCCTCTAAATCCGATGCGTGGCACGCAGTGGGAATGTGTGGCACCCGGTGGGAAGGTCAGGAGGGACGCTCGGTAGGCTCGGCAGGTTTCCTTGGAGGTGTTGGAATGGAGCTTTCAAACGGACCGTGGAAAGGTTCGATGTGAACGAATGCATCTTCGATGCGAAGGTTGGATTGCCGGAGTCGCGATCGGACACGTCCTCCGACTCGGTGACCATCCTCCACGGTGGATTGGCCATCTATCTCGATATGTATTTCCACAAAGTAGGCGGTGCCACTTTTGCGAATGCGGCATTTCTCCACTGCCATCACTCCGTCGATTTCCGTAGCAAACTGTCGGACTTGGGCCTCAAACGACTTGGGGGGAGCGACATCGAGAATTTCGCGAGCGGTCAGTTTGAGCAGCCTCAGACCGCTGAATGCAATCATCGCACAGGCAACCAATGCTGCCCAATCGTCTGCTGATTCGTAACCGGGGCCTCCGATGATCGCGACACTAATTCCGACGAAGGCTGCCAGTGACGATAAGGCATCGGCCCGATGATGCCACGCGTCGGCTTGTAATGAAACGCTTTCTGCTTCGGTGCCGATATGGCTCGTCCACCGCGCGAGTGATTCCTTAATCACTACGACAAGGACCAAAACAATGAGGGTTGACCAATGAGGTAGATGGTGCGGGGTTAGGATCTCTCGAACGCTTTGGATAGCGATGATCGCTGCGGCGATCAGGATGGCGAGCGACGCGATAACACCAGCAAGCGATTCAGCCTTGCCGAAGCCATACGGGTGTTTTTCGTTGGCCGGAGTTTCCGCGACCCGCAACCCACCCCAAACGACTAACGATGTGACGATATCGGAAGTCGATTCGATGCCGTCCGCGATCAAGACGTACGAGTTCCCGAAGACACCGGCGACGATTTTAAGACCCGCCAGCGAAGCGTTGACTGCCATCCCAACGACAGGAACCGTCGCCAAATTCGACGCCAAACTCGTGGGCAGGCTTGTCGGCCGTAGTTCCGATGGCGATGTATTTCCCGGTCGCAACGCTTCGAGTTCGTTCGGGGCCATTATTTTCCTAGGATTTTTTGGGGGCGGAGGATGCTCGAAGTCGGTGCGTCTCGGATGTAAACCCGGAAAAACACGATGTTTTTTGATCGATCAAAGTTGGCAATGGGTACTTTAAGTGGTAATCGTACCTCCGGAACGGCTTGGGAAACCCATTTGACGTTGCTTCTGAGGGGACTTCGGTTATAAATTCCCCACAAATCTAAAGAGAATCGCCTTGGCAGTCGATCGTCCCGTCGTGACGTTCGGTGCTGACGGGGCTGAAAAGTTCATTTTACGAGTCGTTATTCGACAGAGAACGAAGCATGAAAGACGGCATTCATCCAAAGTACTTTGAAACCCAGGTAACCTGTGGTTGTGGGAACAGCTTTAAGACCCGTAGCACTCGGAAAGAGCTCAAGGTCGACATTTGCAATGTTTGCCATCCGTTCTACACGGGCAAACTGAAGTTCGTTGACACGGCAGGCCGGATTGAGAAGTTCCAGAACAAGTTCGCTGCCGGAACCTACGCCAGCTTGGCCAACCAAAAGAAGCCTGCTACGAGGAAGAAGTAGCGACTCCATCGCAGCGGGGCTCCTGGAGACCTCACAGCCCAGCGTCGATGGCAATCGAAAATACGGTTCGCTGCAAGATTGCCAATGTGCTAGCTTGCAGCGTTTTTTTTTGCCTCCGTTCAGCTTGGTTAATCCCGAACTTAC
>VGZN01000437.1 GCA_016872635.1 Planctomycetota bacterium
GACCGAAAAACTGCTCGCGTCGGCGCTTGGCAATCGTTTCAGGCCGACCGTTTCCCATTTGAGCCGTTCATCGGCGGGTCCGAGATGCGACTCCCAGCGTGTTCGCTCCGAGGCACTCAGCGTGGACCTCACTGCTGCTGGCGAACCGGTTATTGCAGGCGAACCGGTTACCGTGGGCGATACTGGAACTGAAGACAGACGAATCGCGCGTTGAAGCTTTTGCTCCTCGCTGGTTGGCAATGACGAGCGCTGAGCCAACCACCACGCAGCCGCGCGGGTTGCGGGATACTCGGAAGTTGACGCGCGAGCGATGCTATCGACGGACACTTTGGCGTTGATGCGTGTAAGGATTTGCGCCGCGCGCAATTTGGCTTGGGCGATACGATGATTAGGAGCAGAGATTGGGAGTTGTCCGGAAAGAACACGATTGAGTTGCTCTACCAATGCCGGGGTGACCATCGGACGCCACTTGGACTCGGACCAAGAATCCCAGGGGCAGTCAGCGCTGAGCACCGCCTGCAACTGCTTGGCCATTTTAGGAGTTAATGCCTTCGACGCGACCGCAGTATCAAACCAAGTGCTGGATGCGGATTCAGAATCGGACTGCGATGGAGTGCTACTTACACGATAGATGGCGCCGGTGGTTCCACGGCCCCCGACGGAGATCAGCAAGCTACCATCGGGAGCGACACAAATGTCGGTTGGTGCAAACCCGGCCGTGCCGCTTGGTTGCATAAAAATCTCCGAAGGAACTTTGCCGGCGATTCTCTGCGATTCATCGAGATTCTCCGATGGATGGATCGCGATGACTCGTCCGAAGGTCCAATCGAGTACGAAGACAGCTTCGCGGTATTTTTCGGGGAACCGATGATGATCGTAAACAGCGACCCCTGTGGGCGAGCCTCGTCCTAGTCGGGCGAGGACCAGTGGCATGGTTACGCGGTAGTCATCGTCTTTCCACGCCGGACCGCACCAACCAGCATCAGAGCCTGGGCCCAGTACGAGAGTGCGCGTCGGTCGATACCAGGGCAGGGTCGCTTCGCGTTCGTCATCGCTATCGTAAGTGACGATTTGGCCATCGGGGAGAAAGTCAAAGTCGTAGCAGTTGCGCAGTCCATGAGCCCAAACACCGCGACGCGCAAAATCGGGGCTGATGCGCCACAGGGTACCTGCCCGTGCGCGGGTGATCGGAGCGTTCGCGTCGTTGGCGAGCTTTCCTACCGTCGCTGCAAAGTTTCCAGCGATGAGGTACCAATAACCATCGGGTCCTCGACGGATGGCATGGGCATCGTGCTCTCCGCCAGTGGGTAATTCCAAGACCCGAGTAGGAGCGCGATCGGCAACGAGATCACCATTGCGATCGTCGGACTTCCAGAGGCCGCCGTCCGCGACCCAAAAGAGCGTTTTCCCTTCGGACCACAAACCCTGGGCCCCTTGTTTTATCTCTTTGGTCCATGAGACCGCACGATCGTAAACGCCATCCCGATCCTCGTCGATCAATGTTCGCAAGTAACCTGGCCCCGAGATCACCGGTCGGCCTTGGCCATCGAGCGTCATGCAAAAACAATCGTGCGATAGTGTGTCATCCGCCACCCGTTGCACGGTAAAACCATCCGGAACCAAAAACGGAGGATCTTCGGCGATCCCGTTTCCACTTACGAACACGTAACCGACAACAACTAACAGGGAATTGAACGCGATTGAACAGGTTTTCCACAAAGTTGTGAACACGGATGAAGCTTCCGAGGGAGGGCATCGATGGGTTGTTTGGTTGGATCAGCGAGATCCAAGAAGCGGACGAATAACTATATTATCCGATTTGCTTCCGGAAAAACCCTGGTCGTCAAAGTTCAACATGAAAATCAAGATGTTAGGATGAAAAGACGCACCTGGCCGTTCGGCTTGAATCCGACCACCGTTGCGAACGCAGACATCAAAGACTTCCCGTTATTTTGAGAAATGAGATTTCCAATGTCGATCCTAGCTTCGCCGAGGATGTGGGGGCGGTCCTGCCGATCCTTGCGAGTCGAAAATACGTTGTTCGCCTTTATTTGTGGAGCACTTCTCGTTGGCGAGGTCCTTTGGGTTAGCTCTGTCGCGGTCGGCCAGGACACGTCCGCGTTGGGGCGGAGCGGGGCCGCGACCGGGGCGTACAAGGCTGTGCAGCAGCCAGACCGCGTTGATTTCCTTCGGGATGGCAAGCTGATCACCAGTTACCAATTTCGATCGGGAAGCAAGCCTGTACTATGGCCAATCCATGCTGGTGATGGGCATCGGATGACACGCAGTTACCCACTCGATGCCACGATTCCTGGGGAAGCCCATGATCACCCGCACCATCGCGGTTTATGGATGACTTTCGGGGATGTGAACGGTTTGGATTGGTGGGCCGAGGGAGACGGCAAAGGGTTGGTTGCCCACACGAAGGTCCTCGAGGTCAGCGACGGTGGGAAATCGGCCAGTATCACCGCGGAGCACGATTGGATGACGCCGGCAAAGGAGGGGCAGACATCGGTCGCCGTCTTGAAGGAGACCTGCCGCTATGTCATCCACGGAAACGCCGTCATCCACGGAAACGCCGAGGAGACCGTGATCGATTGCGAATACCTATGGCGAGGTGTCGACGCGACCAAGCCGGTCGTGTTCGGCGACACGAAGGAAGGGATGTTTGCCGTGCGAGTTCCAGAATCGATGCGAGGCGACAAACCGGGCGGTGAAATCCTGAACAGTGTCGGGGATAGAGGTGGTGATACGTGGGGCAAATCAGCTCGATGGGTCGATTATTCTGGGCCGGTGGCTCATAACAACTCGGATGTTCATGGGGTCGCGATCTTGGTTCATCCTAAGAGCTTTCGTGCCAATGGCCTCTGGCACGTTCGGACGTATGGCCTCTTTGCGCACAACCCTTTTGGAATCAAGGACTTCCTGGGGAACCGGACCAAGACGGCCTCTGGTACTGCCGAACCGCCACATGAAGGTGGCTACGAATTGAAGCCCGGTGAAACGCTTCATTTCTATTACCGAGTGATCTTCCACCCAGACCGCTGGACGATCGAGCATGGCGACGCGCGCATGAAGGAGTTCGAAAAGGAGAGCTTGGAGTTAAAATAAGCCGCGCGGTCCGGGTCGCAACGTGGTTATTACAATACCACTGGAGTGACGTTCGATCACGGTCGGTTTATTCTGTTCCCTATCAACGGTGTTAATCCTCAAGCACGGTCTTGATCCGGTTAATCCGTGATTAGCCCTCCAAGGTCTTAGCCCTCCACTACCCGTCCCAAGAAATACTTATCCCAAGAAAGGCGATGTGCCTTTGACCGCGGACCCAGCAAAGAATCTGACGTTCCAGTGTCCGCAATGCCAGATGCGATTAAAAGCGCAAGAGGCATTCATTGGAAAACGGCTAGCGTGCCCTAAGTGCCAAGCTAAGGTTTTGGTACCGGGAGTAAAAGAGTCCAGCAATGATGACGAGGAATGGTTCGCACTCGACACCCCATCGCTTGCCGCGCCAGAGAGTGTCGTGCCATTGCCCGAGGATTTATGGACTGGCAACGACGGAGTAGGCGGCAAGGGAGTAGAGAGCGGGGGGGTAGGCGGCAAGGGAGTAGACAGCGCTGATTCCGAAGAGGCAGCCTTGAGGAATCAACCTCGGGATGAAGCCAACGTACGACCAGAGGCTCAAGGAGATGGCAGTTTTCAAAGCCCGAGTCCTGATGCAAGTCCATCGTTGAATCCAAGCGATCGTTCGGTGGCGCGGCGCAGCGTGTTCGATGATGATCTCCCCGACCTGATGCCGCTTGAGGAGCCCGCTGCTCCTCAATCACCCCAAGGATCGTTCGATGGGCTGCCCCCACCGATGACACCTTCGAGCGCTCCGCCGATGGCACCATCGCCGAAATCACCATCGCCGAAATCACCATCGCCGAAATCACCATCGCCGAAATCACCGTCGCCGAAATCACCGTCGCCGAAATCACCGTCGCCGAAATCACCGTCGCCCGTTCGAGGGGCGGTTCCCAACGGACCAGCGCCACCTACCGGCAAGCCGATTGTCGGTGGTTCGGGTCAACTCAAGGGTTCGCTTGAGCAGTTGTCGCGCGAGGAAGCGGCGCTGAGTGAGTATTTCCAACCCCTATCGGACGATACATTTTCGTTCCCTTGTAAAGTTTGCGGAACGCTGCTTGAAGCTCAGGTATCACGTGTCGGAAAGAAAACACGATGCCCTGATTGCCATTCAGAGTTGTCGGTTCCCCCTCCCAAGCCCAAGAAGAAAGCTCCGGAGATCCGATTGGATGACAATGTCGCTGATGTTCGATTCGCTCCGATGGAGACTAAAGGCAAGGTAGATGAAGAGGCGGAAAAGGCGAAGACCAAGCTGATTTTGGACAAAGCCAGAGTCGAGATGGAACGCGAGCGGAAGGAAATCGAGCCGGTGAGTGTTTCGTTCGACACCAAGCGGTGGTTGGGTTTGGTGTTTGGATTCCTGCGTGATCGCGGAGTTGCGATCTTGACCGGGATTCTTTGTATGGTCACGTCGATTTGGTTCTATGCGGTTGATTTGGTCGAACACCAAGAGATGGGCGTGATCCAAATACAGTTGCTCAAATTGCTTTTGTTCGCAGTTCTCGGCCTTCCCATCCTGACGCTCATCGGGATGACGTCGTTGGCGATCATACCGATGGCAGCAAATCGAGCACGCAAGGTGG
>VGZN01000438.1 GCA_016872635.1 Planctomycetota bacterium
ACCTTCATGCGCATCGACCAATTCCACGATGGTCATCGCCCCGATCAGAAAAAAGAGAATCCCTGCCGTCTCGGCAAAACCATGGGTCAATTGGCTATCCACGAGAAACTGTAGCTTTGGATCGAGTCCACCCGCTTCTTCGATGGCAGCCTCGCCGGCATGGTGAGAATGTTGCCACGCTCCGAATGCACCTTCGGGAACCAAAGTACCGTAATTCACCGCATAGAGCGTCCAGCAAAGCACGCCCGTTAGGATCGCCGAAGCTGCCTTGTTGATGTGGATTTGGTGCTCGAGCGCGATCGCCAAATACCCCACTACGAAAATAACGACAATGGTGGTAAGCATAGGGATTCTTAGGGAGCGGAAACGATGCAGGAGGGGTGGTTGGATACTTGGTTAATTGCTGACGGCGTGTGAATCTGGACGCGGGGTGAATTTCATCCTGGGCAATGCAAGCCAAACTCGCTGGCTTTATCGCCGGCAGGCGTGGTAGTCTATTCGATCCACGAATCCAACTCTAGAGAAGCCCCCCTTTTGCTCGCCCTTGAACTTGAACGGCACCACTTTCCTGGATAAGCAACCCATGCCATCGCAAACGTCGCCCCTACTGTGGAAACCGAGGACCAGCGATGTTGCCGCGTCGAATATGACTCGGTTTGCGATCTCCATCGCGGATAGGTTTCAAGGATTGGAAATTCGGGGATCGGATTGGACAAGCAATTACCGCTCGCTCCATGATTGGAGCGTACGATTTCCCGACCTGTTTTGGAAGGAGATCTGGGATTTCTGTGGCGTCATCGGGCAACCAGGAAGCTCGATTCTACGACGAGGGGTGTCGATGCTGGATTGGGAATGGTTCGGAGACTTTCGCCTCAATTACGCGGAGAACATGCTGAAGCCTGACCGCATGCAAGATCCAAAATTCGCGAACCAGATTGCATTTATCGCCGTCCGGGAAACCGGGCAAACGGAACGCTGGACAAGACTGGAGCTTCTTCAAGACGTCATTGCGCTCTCCAAGTTTTTCCGATCCCAGGGAGTCTGTGCCGGAGATCGCATCGCCGCGGTCGTTCCCAACTCGGGACATAGCATCATCGCTTACTTAGCGTGCTCTGCCATCGGCGCAATCTGGTCGTCATGCTCCCCCGATTTCGGCGTGGAAGCCATCCGCGCACGGTTTCAACAAATCCAGCCTAAACTCTTGGTCACGGTCGGCGAGACAACCTACAACGGCAAGCCGATCTACCCTTTGGAGCGAGTAGTCCAGCTAGTCGATGAGCTTCCAAGTGTCGAAACAGTACTTGTCCACGGCCTTGCCGAGAGCGGGGCTTCTCTAGTTACTAACACGTTAGTTACTAATACGGCAGTTTCTAAATCTGCTGTCGCAAACGCGGCGAGTCGCAACACGTCAACGAACAAAGCACCTTTGTACTTGGACTGGGAGCTTGCCACATCGGCGTCTGATCCTGGATTGCGCGATCGGGAATCATACGACGACCCGTTTCATTGGGAACGATTTCCATTCAACCATCCCCTTTGCATCCTCTATTCCTCGGGCACTACGGGAGCTCCCAAGTGCATCGTGCACGGCGCGGGTGGAACGTTGATTCAGCATCTCAAAGAGCATCAACTCCATAGCGATATTCAGCCTGGGGATGCCATGCTCTACTACACGACAGCGGGCTGGATGATGTGGAATTGGCTCATCTCCGCTTTGGGCTCCGATGCAACAATCATTGCCTACGACGGTTCTCCGGTTTTCCTCGATGAGAAGCATCTTTGGGAATTGTGTGGCACGTACGGCCTAACGCATTTCGGCGCCAGCGCTAGGTACTATGCCATGCTGGACAAATTGGGACTGGAACCGAAATCGATTTCAAACCTTGAGAGTTTGCGATGCGTGCTCTCCACCGGATCCCCTTTGTTGCCCGAGACGTTTGACTGGGCGTACAACGCCATTGGGGAGGATTTCAACCTCGCCTCGATCTCGGGGGGGACCGACATCATCTCTTGCTTCGTCCTCGGAAATCCAAACCTCCCAGTCGTGCGTGGGGAAATCCAGTGCAAGGGTCTGGGGATGGATGTTCGAGTCCTTGATGCCTCTGGCCGTACCTTGGTCGGCGAACCAGGGGAACTTTGTTGCGCTACTCCCTTCCCCTCCATGCCGATCGGCTTCTGGAACGATCCCGACAAAAAACTGTTTCATAGCGCCTACTTCGAAAAGTTCCCTGGGGTTTGGTGCCATGGGGATTGGGCCATCGAAACCGAACAAGGCACCTTTGTGATTTACGGTCGCTCCGATGCAACCCTCAACCCTGGAGGCGTACGGATAGGAACCGCCGAAATCTACCAGCAACTCGAGGGCTTCCCTCAGATCGCCGAGTCGATCGCCACTGCACTCAAGGTCGATGGTGATGAACAGATTATTCTTTTCTTAAAATTGGCGGACAAGGAAACGCTCACTAAGGAACTGGTCGATTCGATCCGCCTGAAATTGCGTACACAATGTTCACCGCGACACGTTCCGAAACACATTGCTGCCGCACCGGATTTGCCACGAACCATCAGCGGCAAGCTCTCGGAGATCGCTGTTCGCAATGCGATCTCAGGGGTTGTTCTCGGTAACGTAGGAGCTCTAGCCAATCCGGAGTCCCTGGCGTTCTTTAAAGCCTGGAAGCCTACTTGAGATGGGCCTTTGTACAAACGTGCGAGCTTCTCAAATAGGCTCGCTGGATCATGAGGCAGAGCTCAACGAGGTCTTCGATCAGTGGCAACAGCGAATCCCAGTCGGCGATGGCTTTGCGTTCCGCCTCTGCATTGAGTTCTTGAATCAATACAGCCATTGCTGGCATATCGATCGACTTCGCCAATTGCGATAGCGATTGCAAACGCGACTTGAGAGTGTTCGGATTTCTCGCGTGGAAGCTATTGAGCACCCGCTCGAGCTGGTACCCGAGCATAACCGCTTGTTTGTCTTCGATCATCGATTCATCGGTCAATCCATAAGGCCTCCATCCCAGCGGGGAAGCGATGAATCGTTCTACGAGCTCTGGATCAAGTTCGCGACCAGCCATCCCACGCAACACTTCCAACGCGGAATCATGATCGAGAGGAGCCTCGTTGATCTCGGAGGTCAATTCATCGTAAGCATTCACCACCGCCAGAATCCGTGCACCCAAGGGTATCTCCGACGATTGCAGGTTGAACTCGGTCGCGCTTTGGAATGCAAGCCATTGGAATTGCAGGATTTCGATCAACTCCTTGGAGTGGAGAGCAGCCTTGGTGATCTCCAATCCCATACGGTTTCGGTTCGCCATCTGCTTCAAATGCTCGTCGTTCCAACCCCGGACTTGCCCCAGCGTCGATTGCACCGATTGCTGCCCGATGATTCCGACATCATGGAGCAAGCATGCGATTTCCAAGGTGTAGAGACTTTCTACATCCATCAAGCCGCGTCCAAGATTGACTGCCATCTCGGCGACACGGTGGGAATGCGCAGCGACTCGTTGATCGCAATGCCCTATGGCCGCACTGAGAGCCACAACCGCATGGTACGAAATCGGATGGTCTTCGATATCGGTCTGCGCGAGTTTGTCCTCTTTCTTACGCTCGGCTTCCTCGGCGTCACGTTCCAACTGCTCAGACCAGCATCGAACCGCATTTCGACCACCATGCTTAGCGGCATACAAACCTTTGTCTGATTGCTCAATGAGGGATTGGAGCGACTTGGCGTCAAAAATGCTGCTCGACACGCCGATACTCGCCGTGACGTGATACGGCGTCTCCAGCCTCTCCTGGATACCCGTTCGTATCTTTTCCGCCATCTCGATACCCTCGTCGAGGGTCGCTCGCTCCATGGCCACACAGAACTCTTCACCGCCATAACGAGCCACAACGCCTCGCTTATCGACGATGTCTTGGACGATGCGTACTACATCCTTGAGCACCGCATCTCCAGTCGCGTGACCATGTTGGTCGTTGAGCTTCTTAAAATGGTCCACGTCCATCATGATCGTGACCAAACCGAAATCGCCATCGTTGCGAGTGGCCCATATAGCTTCGACCTTTTCGAACAAAGCTCTACGGTTGTAAGCCCCAGTCAAACCATCGCGACTCGCCAACTCGTGCAGCACTTCGTTTTGTCGTCGAATCTGCTCTTGAGAAACCTCCAGCGCATTGAGCGTTTGGACCAACTCCTTGCGCTGCGTCTCCATCAAGGTAATATTTTCAAAACTGATCAGTGCCCCTGACAATTCGTCCTTCGCATCGAGCACAGGCGTCGCATTGACCATAAAGGACAATTCAGCGCCTGGCTTTATCGCTAAGTTGATCTTCGCTGCAGTAACTTGCTCAGACTCTCGGATCGCAAAATCCCAAGGCCAATCACCGGTGCTATCGCATTTCCATGGCAAATCAGCAAGAGCCGAACCTGCCAGCTCCTCGGCAGGCTTTCCAACACACTCCGAGAATGATTCATTGGCCAGAAGTATCTTGCCCTGTTTATCCAGGATGACCACGCCACCCACGATCGTATCAAGTGTGTTTCGCACCCGCTTCGGAACGGCGTTCTTGGTATCGATACCCTTCATTAATCGACCAAGGAATATCGAGAAACTACCAAAATTTAAGACAAATCCGATACCGATCAAAAGACCCCATCGAATCCACGGCGCATAACTCTTCGAGACCTTTGG
>VGZN01000439.1 GCA_016872635.1 Planctomycetota bacterium
CTCCACCCGGCGCTCACGCTGAGGGCTCTGATATCTTCGCTACGCGAAGCAAATATCAACGCCACGCGTGTCAGCAAGTGGCGACTGGGCGCTCGGAACCGATATCCCCCGTCGCTAGTGATGATCAAAACGTTGTGACGAGCAATGCCAGCGTGCCTCCGCCCGGCGCTCACGCTGAGGGCTCCGACTTCTTCGCTACGCGAAGCAAATATCAACGCCACGCGTGTTACCAAGTGGCAGCCTACACGCGAACTTCGGCGGATAACGCCCCGCTGCCACCCGATTGGCTCACGATTGGCGAGATCACTTCTTCGAGGAACTCGGAAACTTGCCGCTCCGCACGCCCGGTGTACTGCGATGGGGACAACACATCGCTGATCGAAACTTTGGCAAACGCGGGGTCTGCAGCCAATCGGTCCAAAAGGTCGTTGGTTAACCCTTCTTGCTTGACACGCAGCGCGGCAGCTTGGCTATGCACTCGGATCACCTCGTGCAGATGCTGTCGATCCCCACCCGCGGCAACTCCCGCCATCAACAACGACTCGGTTGCCATGAATGGAATCTCCTCACGAAGGTTCTTTTCGATGGTCTTGCCATAAACCACCAATCCCTGGGATACATTTTGCAGTAAGACCAAACAGGCATCGACGGCTAAGAACGCTTGAGGCAACACGAGTCGTCGGTTCGCGCTATCGTCAAGCGTTCGCTCCAGCCATTGCGTTGCAGCCGTCATCGCCGGGCTCGACTGCATGCTCATGACGAACCTAGCGAGCGAACACATTCTCTCACTCCGCATCGGATTTCGCTTGTATGCCATCGCCGAAGAACCGATTTGATTTTCCTCAAATGGCTCTTCGATTTCTTTTTTGTGGGCCAAAATGCGCAAGTCTGTAGCGATCTTGTGAATGCTGACAGCGATTCCCGCCAAGCAATCAACAAGGAATGCATCGACCTTGCGGGTGTAGGTTTGACCGGTAACGGCGTACGCTGCGGGAAACCCGAGCTTGGCAGCGATCCGTTGCTCCAGTTCTCGAACTTTTTCATGATCCCCATCGAATAGCTGCAAGAAACTGGCTTGTGTGCCTGTCGTGCCCTTCGCGCTGCGGGCTAGGAGCGAATCCAATCGATGATCGACTTCCTCAAGGTCAAGAACCAAATCGTAAATCCACAGTGTTGCGCGTTTGCCAACAGTCGTTGGCTGGGCGGGCTGCAGGTGGGTATAGGCCAAGCAAGGCATCCCTGCATACTTTTTCGCAAACCCTGATAACGCCTCAATGCACGCGACCAATCGTTTGCGAACCATCTGCATCGCATCGCGAAAGATTATGAGATCCGAGTTGTCGGTTACATAGCAACTGGTCGCACCGAGGTGAATGATCGGACGTGCGTCCGGACACTGGTCGCCATACGCATGGACTTGGGCCATCACATCGTGCCGCAATTTACGCTCGTACGCATTCGCCACGTCGAGATTCAATTCGGTCCGAAATGCCTTCAATTGGATCAATTGGGTTTCTGTAATCGGAAGCCCCAATTCCTTCTCTGTTTCAGCCAAAATGATCCAAAGCTCTCTCCATAAGCGAATTCGATGCTCCGTACTGAACAGCCTAGCCATTTCTCGCGAGGAGTAACGGGAAATCAGTGGATTTTCGTAGACAGATTCCGTGTTTGGTTGAGTCATAGGTGAGGATTGATATTGGTATTTCGCTGGGGATTTGAATGCTGTAAGGAATCAGCATGCAAGAATATAGCATTCATCGAAGCCAACGTCGTTGCCAACAAACCGATCGAGCCTTCGCACCTGGGGAATCGTACTATTCAGTCGTTCTCGTCCGAGGTAGCGAATTGATTCGAATGGATTTTGCGAGGGATGTATGGAATGGGCCACCCGAGGGAACCGTAGGTTGGTGGCTGAGCCGGATGCCGACCAAAGCACCTGGAAAGCCGACTCCTGCACCGGCCGCTGTTTTGCTCAAAACCCTTGAAACTCTCCTCGAGGATCCTTCCAAGCAGGCGCTGGCGTATTTACTAGCTTTGATCTTGGTCCGTCGACGTATCCTGGTGGAGCGGAACAGCGGTATCGAGGAATCCGACGAATCCCCCTCCACACACCCATTTTTGCACTTGACCCACAACGCTACAAATCGCGATTTTGACATAGCGATCTGCGAGCCAACGCCGGAGCAACTCGATCTGTTGCAAGCGGAATTGACCGAACTCCTTTTTTGCGAAGCCTAGCTCTAATTGCGAAGCCTAGCTTTTGTTGCGACCCCTAGCTTTATCGCGTAGGCCCGTAGTTGGTGAGAACAGAGTCTTTGTCGACTGCCGTTGGTCGCGCACTCGCACCATTCATCATCCAAACCGCCGAACTTTGTATTGGGCATCCATGCAACCACCGTCGACGCATCCAACATGCCGTGTTCGACAGTCACTCGCGACCCTCGCGTGGGTGGTGCTCACGTTTTCGGCCACGGGCGCTACGTGCTTGCCCAAGCGTAATATTCCCGAGTTTCAACCACAGCCGATGTTCGCCGGTCAGCCCTCGACGGAGCAGTTGATCGAGGTCTTGAACCGGTCGCGCGGTATCCAATCGCTGCAATCGAATTTCGTGACGGTCAATCCCAACAAGATGCGCAATCTGGATGCGACTTTGGTTTGGCAGCGTCAAAAGCGATTCAAGATGGCTGGTGGTATTTCGAGGATGCTCGGGAATAACTTTGAAGTCGGTAGCAACGATGAATGGTTTTGGATGGCGGTTCGAGACGGCATGAAACCGCAACTGTTTGTCGCTCGCCATCAAGAGTTCGATGCCCAAGCAGCACGTCGTATCCTTCCCATCTCCCCTTTGTGGATCCTCGAAGCTTTAGGCGTGAGCGAGGTTGATCCTTACCAACTGATGGGTCAACCAATCCAACGTCCCGATGGGTTGCTCGAGATCAATACGATGTCTCCGTCCCCAACGGGTACCTACACCCGAACCCTCGTCGCCGATCCGAAGTTTGGCTACACCAAACAAATTTTTTTAAAGGATCCGACGGGGCGACTGGTCGCATCGGCAACCCAATCTGCTCATGAATATTACCCCTCGATTTCGATGTCGCTTCCTCACCGCGTGGTCATTCAACTGACCCCAGCGATCGACCCTCCCACCGAGATCGATATCACCATTGGAAAATACTCCGTCAATGGCCTGGATCCAAATCAAAATGCTGGATTCGAGATGCCTAACCCCAACGGCTATGAAGTAGTGAACTTGGTGCAATTCAATCAGGGACTTCCTCAAGCTGTAACGCCGATCCAGGTCACTCCACCTGCCCAAGTTCCAAGTACCGCATACCGCGGTGTTCCTTGGGATGGTTCCATGACGCGCTAAAGCCGCCTCCGAGCTTGGCTCCAGCATTCTCTTCGGGATCCCGAAGCCTCTCGAATTCCGGCACGCTAGCATTGCGGTTGCCATTGCGATCGCGTCCGTAAACTTGCTACAGTCCAGAGCAATGGTTACTGAACTCAGATTGCTTGAACTCGAATTGGACGAGCACGACAATGTTCACGCGATGGACGATCCGCAAAAAGCTACAGATGGCTATGATCGTCCTGGGATTAGTCGTTGCTGTTCTTGGGTATAGCAGCTTTCGCGGGGTTTATGCGTATAAGGAATTGGCTGCATCGCTGAGCAGTCGTGCTTCTGAGATCCCGTTAACCTCAGACTTAACTCGCGCGATTGACGAGCTTCGCATAGGGTTTGATAGCAAGCTCCCCGAGGCCGACGGATCATTCACATTAACGATGAGTCCTCCTGCTTCCGAGGAAAACACTCCGTTTCTCAATCGAATCCAGCATGTGCGAGAGTTGCTGGCCAGCTACAAATCGCGGCTTGAGAACTCTCACTCAGAAGACCAATTCCTTTCCGACCGGAGCGAAGAACTCTATCAAGCCAAAGAAATCAGCGAATTGGTCAATGAGATCGCTTGGCGATACCAATCGCGAGACATCGCGACGTCGCGATTGTCCAGGCTCGAGCAATTGCAGGATCTTGATCAACTTTCGGAACTGGCCCATGAACTCCCTTCGTTGCTCACATCGCGGATGGTCAGTTTTCGGGATGAGGTCCGAATGCGGTATCGAACATGGATCGTTTTGGCATGGAGCAGCGCGATCCTATCGGCGGTTCTTTTGATTGGTTTGATCGCCTATGCGAGAACAGCCGTAGTTCGGCCATTTAAGGAATTGCTGTTTGGTGCTCGCAGGGTTGCCAACGGAGATTTCTCCTACCGCATCCACGCCTCGAGTTCTGACGAACTCGCCGAATTAGCACAAGCCATCAATCACGGAGCTCAGAGTTTTCTCGATATTGAGAGCGAATTGAATGAAAAAGTCCGACAGCGATCCGCGGAAGTGATTCGCAACGAGCAATTGGCGAGCGTGGGTTTTCTCGCTGCTGGTGTAGCCCATGAAATCAATAACCCTTTGGCTGCGATCGCTTGGAGCGCAGAGGCACTCGAATCCCGTTTGCATCGAATTCTGCACCCAGTACTCGAATCCTCCGTGAACGGGCTGGCTGACAGTGCGGATTCTCAGCCATTGACTGGCAGCGATCTTGAGACCCTGCGAACCTACCTGCGTAGGATTCAGGATGAAGCTTTTCGTTGCAAAGGGATCACAGAGCGTTTGCTCGATTTCTCGCGGCTAGGT
>VGZN01000440.1 GCA_016872635.1 Planctomycetota bacterium
AGTTCTTGTTTCGCTCATCGCTAACTTAACGATTTGTCCGATGGAATCGTGGAACTGTCCGATGGCCCAAGGTCGGATAAGTTACTGACTGAGCAGCTGCGCGAACTTGGATGAGCTGAGTGGGAGAATTTCGCACGATGGCGAAGAAATTGCAGCACGTTTGGGGGATCGAAATCGGCCAAAGCTCGCTGAAGGCCCTTCGGTGCCATTTGGAGGGAGATCAGATCGTTACGGATACGTTCGACTTCGTCGAATACCCAAAGATTCTGTCGCAACCCGAAGCCGAACCTGAAGCGTTGGTTTCCGATGCATTGCAGCAGTTTATTTCCCGTAATGATCTTAAGGGAGCAGCTCGAATCGGAGTAAGCGTTCCAGGCCAAAGTGGTCTTGCAAAGTTCTTCAAGCCACCGCCGGTCGAAGTGAAGAAGATCGCTGACATCGTCAAGTACGAAGCGAAGCAGCAAATCCCGTTCGATCTGAACGACGTTATTTGGGACTTCCAGCAAATGGAGGGTGCTCAGATCGAAGACGGATATGCACTCGAGAGCGAAGTCGGTTTGTTCGCGATGAAAAAGGAAGCGGTATTCCGCGCCTTGAAGCCTTTCCGCGACAAAGCGATGGACATCGATTTGGTGCAACTGGCGCCCATCAGTTTGTACAACTTGATCTCGCATGAGAGGTTCGCCGAAAGCATGGCGAACGATACGTTTGATCCTGAGCATCCGCCGAAGAGCACGGTCATTCTCTCGATCGGAACTGATTCCAGCGATTTGATCGTGACCAATGGATTCCGAATTTGGCAGCGAAGCATTCCGATCGGCGGGAATCACTTCACTCGTCAGTTGACCAAGGATCTCAAATTGACGTTTGCCAAGGCTGAGCATTTGAAGCGAAATGCGATGCAAGCGGACGACCCGAAACTGGTATTCCAAGCGATGCGCCCGGTGTTCAATGATATGGTTACCGAGATCCAGCGGTCGTTGAGCTTCTTCAAATCGCTCAACAAAAAGGCCGAGATTGACGGCATGTTGGTGATGGGGAATACCGCAAAAATGCCGGGATTATTGCAGTTTTTGAACAAGAACTTGGGGATGGATGTAGAGCTCTTTGACAAATTCCCGAAGTTGACTGGAGCTGAGGTTTTAGGGGCGCAGCCGTTCAAAGAGAATGCTGCTGCGTTCGGTGTCGTTTATGGGTTGTGTTTGCAAATGCTCAACCGTGGGCCGATGCGTACCAATCTGTTGCCTCGCGATATCGTGATCGATCGTGTGATTCGGATGAAGAAGCCGTGGGCGGTTGGCGCCCTGTCGTTGCTGCTTGTTGGAATGGTGTCTCACCACGCGATGTTGGGGCAAACCTTTCGCCCTGTCCGTCCTGAAATTTGGAAGTCTGCTGAAGGGGAGGTCAAATCGGCGGAGACAACATCGAAGGATGAGATTGCTAAGGACGACAAGTTTAAAGGGGACCTCACCAAATGGAAAAACGTCGGTTCCGAAGTCAGCAAAGGTGCCCAACGTCGCCTGATGTGCTTGGAGCTGTATGAGGCGATCGAGCAATCGTTGAATAGGAAGCCGGAGCTGCTGGAAAAGTCCCCGCAGGAACTCCCCTATAAAGAGCGAATGGATTTCCATATCACTCGAGTTGAGCAGCAGTACTTTGATAATTTGGCGACGTGGTACACCAAAGACCTCAAGAACAATTACCTGGATGAATTGAAGTCTCGTCAGCAAGCTGGCTTTGCTACGGTGACGCGGCCAGCGGACAAAGATCCCGATCCGACCGGACCAGGCTGGGTGATTGAGTTGAGAGGTTATCACTACTACAACGGTCAAGAAAAGAAGGGGACCGAGGGTGCGGCACACGTAACCAACTACCTCATCGACTTCTTAGAGAATGGCAAGATTACACTCCCCTCGGAAAAACCAGGGGAGATGAAAGAATTGACCATGTACGACCTCGGCGTACGTCGACCAGTGCTTCGCAACAAAGATGCCCGTCCCGACTACAGGTTCCGAGTTCGAAATCCAGAATACGACCGCATTCTGCTCGAACGGGGCATTACTCCCCCTAGTGCTGGCGGCGGAGCAGGCGGAGGCGGAAAACCTAGTTTTGGTGGCACTTCTGGTGGCAAACCCAGCTTCGGTGGAACCGGTGGCGGGGGCGGCGGCAGTGGAGCGGGAACCATGATGGAGGAAGAAGGTGGCGGTGGTAATCTTGCCGGAGGAGGATTCGGAGGCGGAGCACTCGGTGGTGGAACCTCGGCGGCGAATCCTTTGGAACCTATCAAGGATGCAGCAGGGAACCTCATTCCGATGGACTTCGAAGCCCCGAAATTTGAGTTTGTGGTTCAGTTCGCATGGAAACCGGGAGATTTGGCGTCTGCGACGGGTCCTGCCGTCGCGGCACCGGCGGCTCCGCCACCATCGACCATAAGCAATGATTCCGGTGACAATTAGGTGACGATTAGCAGGCCATCCCCGAACGCTTGTCTCACCTCGGTGACGAGAGCGAGAAGAGATTCGCGGGGAAAAATACGAAGGTTTCACGGCAGGCGATGTCGGAATTAAAGGCCAGTCACCGAGAGGCTCAACGATGACAAAACGCGGTTTAAGGTGTACGGCCTTAAGCTGCACAAGCCGGGTAAAATCGGCTCGGATACTACGGAAATGTACGATTCAAACGTCACGTAAAATGCGATAGATGCGTTTCAAAAATAAGGTGAATCCATGGACGATTTCAAACGTTACATGAATAAAGCAATGAAGTATTCATTCTGGATTGTTTCCGGATTGGTACTGATCTTGGCTTCGGTGATTTTCTACTTGACCAAATCCGAATTGGATTCCGCGATCGCGAGTCGAAAGAGCACCCTTGAGAATGCGTTTAAGAGCATTCAAGCGGTCAGTTCCAAGACATCGACCCATCCGAATGATGCTTCTCACAAGGAAATGAGCAAGCGACTCGATATCCTAAAGCAGGATGTGGCGGAAGCATGGAAGTTCCAATACGAACGGCAGAAAGAGTTTTTGACTTGGCCGAATGATGCATTTTTTCAACCGAAGACCTATGAGATTTTCGATAGCTTAAGGCCTTTCGAGAAGGTTGTTCCATTTCCGCTTCCGGAGAAGCCACCCGCTCCCCTGGATTTGGTGACGGTGCGAGACCGTGAAGTGTATCGCGGGTACATCGCTCCGGAGTTTCCTGAGCTGTCCAAGAGGATTGGCAGCAGTTGGAAGTACACCATCGACTCGCTTTCGACGGCGCCCGGTCAAGGTGGATTTGCACCTCCGATGGGAACGGGTGGGTTCGCCCCGCCGGGCTTGGGTGGAGCAACTGGTGGAACCACTGCATCAGCGTCAGCAGCGAACGATTCGAAGGACCTGGTACGTTGGTCCGAGGCTTCCCAGAAAGAGTTGGTTTCAGCGATTTTGCCGTGGTTTTCTCGACAAGGCCAGCCACCGTCGATTCACGAGATCTACTACGCCCAAGAAGACATTTGGGTCCTTCGCGGTTTGATGGACATCATCGCTCAAACCAACAGCGAAGCACGCGAGAATTTCCAAGCCGTTGTTCGTGAGATTGAATGGATTCGAACCGGTTCCAAGGTAAGTCGGGACGCGGGAGCGTTGTATGCCAGCGCCGCTGCAGCCGGTGGTGGACTCATGGGTATGGGCGGAATGCCGGGACTGGGCGGTGGTGGCCCACCCGCTGGTTATGCTGGTGGTGGTGCCGGTGGTCCCCCCGCGGGTTACGGGGGAGCTGGCGGAGGTAAAGGTGGCTTGGTGCCAGCCGCTGCAGCACAACGAGTAGACCCAGCCGATGGTCGCTATGTCGACACCAATTTCAAACCATTGACAGGTGCTCAGCTTCGCTCCGCAATGAATTTGGCAACACCCAACGATGCCGTGATCGCTGTAGCGAAACGAATCCCAGTCAGGCTTCGACTCAAAGTCGATGAGTCGCAGATCGGTAGATTGATCACCGAGTGCGGTAATGGAAAAATGATGCTCGAGGTGCTGCAACTGCGATATAACACAGATCCTGCTCCAGCGGTCGGCGCCGCCGGTGGGGGCGGTGGTGGCGCAGATATGGCCGGAGGTAGTGCCAAGCCTTCTTTTGGCGGTGCTGGAGGGATGGGGATGATGTCGGAAGAAGGGACATCGGGTTCGGTTGGCGCGGCAGCGGTTGCTGCCGACGAGTCTTCCTCGGGTGAAATTTCTGTCGAAATCTTCGGTTTGATTTATTTGTTCAACCCACCTCTCCAAGACCTCACCGCGGCTCCAACCGGATCTGCTGGAACTCCTGCGGCGGCCGGTGCGTCTGCGGCAGCCAACGGAGCAGCTCCATCCAACGCAAACACCGGAGCGGGTACTGCTGCTGCAGCTAATCCACCAGCCGGTAATCCACCAGCGGGTACTGGCTCTACCCCAGCAGCACCAGCCGCAGGGGCAGGTGACACTCCGGCAAATCCCACTGTGTTGGTAAATCCCACTGAGGGAACGGGCGAATCCACCCAACCTGCGACAGGCACCGAACCTGCGACAGGCACCGAACCTGCGATAGGCACCGAAGGGAAACCAGCGGGTGATAATCCCGCGGGGGCACCTGACCCGGCAGCAGGTCCAGGAGATGGAACGACCGAGCCCGCAGGCGCGGCCCCTGGAAGCGGTGGAACTGCCGA
>VGZN01000441.1 GCA_016872635.1 Planctomycetota bacterium
CATCACAGGGTTCCTGTTTTCTGAATGCGTTCAGGCACAGGAATCCCCCGGACCATTGGTCGGTACCGATATCACGAGCCGCATCGATCGGGAAATCGCTTCTGGTTATTCCAGAAAGGAGATCGAACCTTCGGACTTGTGTTCCGATGAGGAGTTTGTTCGACGTGTCTATCTCGACCTCGCTGGTCGAATACCCACTGTCGCCGAGCGCGACAGCTTTATGAAAGATCGGTCCGTCAATAAGCGATTGGAGTGCATCGATCGGTTACTCGCGAGCGAGGACTATGTCCAAAACCTGACCGATACGTTTGACTCGATCCTTATGGGACGAGGGAGCCGCGGGAAAATTGCGGAACGCAAAAAAGTTTGGCGACCGTACTTGGAAAATGTTTTCCGTAACAATCGACCTTGGGATCAAGTAGCCCGCGAAATTCTCTTGGCTCGCCCTGAATCGCCCGATCAAGCCGGGGCAGTATGGTATCTGTTCGAACGGCAGGATAACGCTCAAGCGATCGCGGAGGCAGTTGCACCTGCGTTTTTTGGAATCCGTATCGATTGCGCTCAGTGCCATGATCACATGATCGCATCTGAAATTCGCCAGCAGCATTACTGGGGCCTCGTGGCGTTTTTCAATAGGAGCAAAAATCAAAAGACCGACGCTGGGCCGCGAATCAACGAGTCCGCGATTGGTGGTTTTTCTGAATTTGCAAACATCCAGGGGGCTAGCTCGCCGAACCTCCTCACGTTTTTTGCTTCAAAGACCGTCGAGGAATCTCGCCCGGAAAAAGATGCCAAGCAAGAGGATGTCGATGATCTCTATCGAGCATCCCCGTTTCCTAATGAACCCCGAGTTCCAAAGTTTTCCCGACGAGAGAGATTTGTGGATGAGATCCTCTCGGGACACCCCATGTTCGCTAAAGCATTCGTCAATCGGCTCTGGGCAATACTGATGGGACGAGGTATCGTCCATCCTTTCGACCAAATGGATTCTATGCACGACCCTTCGCACCCGGGATTGCTGGAAGGGTTGTCGCAGGATTTCGTTGCGTCAGGATACGACATTAGGAACTTGGTTCGGGGAATCGCAGCCAGTCGACCTTATCAGTTGAGTTCCAAACGTCCTCGAGGTGTCGATGATCCTGCCCTGTTTGCGTGGTCGATTGAGCGTAGTCTTACTGCTGAGCAACTGGCGCGCTCAATTCAGATCGCGTTGCAACAGCGCGTGACGAGTGATCATCCGTTGCTGCCCGATCTTCGGGAACGCATGCCAGACGTCGTGCCAGAGGCGATTGTCACCGACGTAGGCGATGCGCTTTTCCTGACCAACAACCCAACGATGCATCAAGTGATCCTGGAGGGAAGTCAACAGGGTGGGCTAATCGCAAGGCTAGCGGAGTATGCCGATCCCAAGGAGGCGATCGAAGAGCTGTTCGTTGCTGTTTTTGGACGGCTTCCTGAAGGCGATGAGGCAGATGCGGTTTCACGATTCCTTCAGCGGACTGACGTGGTTGGCGGTTCTGATAGCAAAATTGCACGCTGGCAGAACGTCGTCTGGGCTACCTTGACCTCTGCTGAATTTCGTTTCAATCATTGAGAGAGACGCGCGTGGAATACCACACTAAGACACATGGCCGTGGGCGGTATGAGTGCGGAAGCTCTGAGCACAAAGTGCATCGCCGGCTGTTCTTGCAAGGCTCCATGGCAACAGGGTTGGCGTCTGTGGCCAGCTTCAATGGACTCTTTTCGATTCCTGCATTAGCCGAAGAGACTAAAAAGCAAGGAAAGAAGTGCATCTTGCTTTGGCTGTGTGGAGCACCGAGCCAATTTGAAATGTGGGATCCGAAGCCCGGAACGATCACGGGTGGTCCTTTTGGTGCAATCGCAACATCGATTCCCGGCGTTCATGTCAGTCAGTTGATGCCTCGATGTGCTTCCATCATGAATAAATTAGCCGTGGTCCGTTCGATGAACACTGAGCCTAACGAACATTTTCAAGGCATTGACGTTTTGACACGAGGTGAAAAGCCGCGACCGCCATTCACTCGTCCTATTCTGGGGTCGGTGGTCGCAAAGCAACTCGGGCAACTGGATAGCCCAGTTCCGCAGTTTGTGTTGCTGGATCCGTGCCCGGAAGGAAACGAGTTCAAATCGTTCAAAGCCGGGAATTGGGCGGGGTGGCTTGGTGCCGAGTATGGCCCTGTACGTTCAGGGGGCGAATATTCGATCCCTGACATCCTTCGCCCCGAGTCCCTGTCAGAAGTAGATCATGAAGACCGCGAATCGCTTCGAAAGTTTTTGAGTCGGAAGTTTGAAAACGATCGGCGTAGCGAAGCGGCATCGGGGTACAACGCTGCCTTTGAGCGAGTCAAGGGTTTAATGAGTTGCGCACCACTGTTCGATTTGGAAAAACTCCCGCAGGAAGACCGAAATCGCTATGGTTTAGGCGCGTTTGCGCAGCATGCACTCCAAGCACGCCATTTGATCGAAAACGGTTCTACGTTTGTCATGGTCGCCAATGGTATGCCTTGGGACAATCACGTCTTCCAACATGAGATGCACCAGATGCTTGTGCCAGAGTTAGATAATATCCTGTTTCAGCTCGTTACGGATTTGGAACAACGAGGGCTGCTGCAGGATACGCTTGTCATTGCCATGGGGGAATTTGGTCGGACTCCTTGGCTCAATGAAGCTCGCGGCCGGGATCATTATTCAAAAGCGTGGAGCCTAGCGATGGCTGGCGGAGGTATTCGAGGGGGTGTTGTTATAGGGGAAACGGATCCGTTGGGTTTCGAAGTCACTCAGAATGCGATCGACAATCGTCGCTTGTTCGCCACGATCTTCAAAGCCCTAGGAATCGATCCAAAGGAACAATACGATTTGCCGGATCTGCCAACGTTCCATCGGGTCGAAGGAGACGTGCAACCAATTCAAGAAATGTTGATCGGTTAACGATGGCCATGATGCAAAAGACTCTGAAGCGGATCCACGATTTCAAGCTCCCCACTGCGATCCTGGGTGCTTGTTTTCTGCAGGATGACTCTGAAATGATCGTGGCGTGCATGGATGGCGTTTATCGCGTGGAAATGGCATCAAAGAAGCCCCTTCGTATTGGTACTCATGACAGCTACGTGAGTTCTGCCGTTTTCATCGCGCAACAACAATCGATTGTTACTTCGGGATACGATGGGAAATTGAAGTGGTTCTCAGCAATAGACAACGGCGTTCTTCGGGAAGAAAGGGTCCATCGCTTTTGGTCCTGGGATATGGCTCTATCACCGGACCAGCGGTTTCTCGCCAGCGTCACAGGGCAATACTTACCTGGGGATTATAAATACACCCCCGCTGCGGAATCAGAGCCTTCGGTGAAATTGCTGAATGCCACTGATGGGCAACTCGTGTACGCATTGCCTCATGTCCCCTCGGTGCAATGCGTTGCATTTAGTCACGACAGCCAGTGGGTCGCTGCTGGAAACTTGATGGGTGAAGTGCGAGTTTGGGAGGTGGCGACTGGGCAACAAGCGGGAGCATTCCAATCCAAAGATTTCACGAGTTGGGGCATTATAAAAAGCCACTGTTATCTGGGTGGGATTTTCGCGATCAACTTTTCGCCGGATAACAATGAGATCATCGTATGTGGTATGGGGGATATGCGAGATCCAATGGCAGGAAATGGAAAGCAGTTATGGCAACGATGGAATTGGCGTGAAGCAAAATTGTCTGCACGGACACTTGATAAGCAGTCGGGAGAAGGGCTTATGGAGGCTCTGGTTCTGCACCCCAACCGGGAGAGCTTTTGGATGGGTGGAAGATTGCGCGGTGGTGATTGGAATGCTGCTATGTTCGATCTCGCGAGCGGCGAGCGACTTGGGTCGATCAAGTCTGGGTTTCGTATCACTCAGATGCTGTTCAATTCCAAGGGGGAATTGGTTATCGTCGGGGGGCAAGGCCAACCCGGTAAGGATGCCGAGGGCAAGTTCTCAGATTTTGGTCGGGTAGAAGTTTACGCGATCGAAGGTTAGTTCGTGATGTGCCCCGTTCTGCATTGATTGCGTTTTAATCGGTTGCTCTTTATGAAGTGATTTTCCACGGTACCCACGAATCTAGTAGCCCAAATCTATTTCTCCGAAGTCTCTGTAGTCTCCGAAGTCTCTGTTATCTCTGTCAGGGATGATAAAATCGCGTCGATTCCAGCGACGTCAAGCGTCGGGGTATCCCTGATTGTGCATTCGATTTTGCGTTGGTTTTTAGAGGGAATGATCCCGCCAATTAGCCATCGCTGCCCCTCACCAGCCACGGTTCCCGCGAAACCCGAGGCTTGTCTCGTGGTAATGTCGTGGATGCCTCAGTGTCGATCCATGTTGATGATATTGACTCGTGTTTTTTGGGAATCGGTAAAGCCTGAGTCAATAAATCGACCAACATTTGGAATCGTTTAAATGCCCTATGGAGTCCTGTCGTTCACCGCTACGATGTGGTTCAATAGAGTCTTGTTGACACAGTTTTGATAGCCTTTTCGTCTCGTGGAATTCTTCGTATGCCTCTTTATCCGATTCTGGTTCTGATTCTCGTTGCGATCCATGGCCTTGTTATTCGTGCCCAGGAGCGGCCGCTCGACAATCGGCCGTTTGATTACCAGGAAGTGGTGTTGGACAACGGCTTGAAAGTGATCTCGCTGG
>VGZN01000442.1 GCA_016872635.1 Planctomycetota bacterium
TGGTGTGTAGCGGTCGCAACCGAGCAAACGACAGCGTCGCCCCAACGTCGCTCCGGAACATGTCCGAAATCGATGGCATCACCAAAAGCACTGCCACCAAAACACCAACCGAGGTACCGACGATACCCCAGAAAATGGTTGCCGTCACGAAAAGTCGAACAATCGCATCGTCGTAGCTGAATTGTTCTAATGCATCCGAATCGGAGGCAGTCAAAGAGGTCTGCGACATGACGAAATCTTGCGTTCAAAAGACGTGGGGGACAATCACCTCCAACCTATGATTGCCAGAGGGGTCGGAAGCGGTGATTCAGCGGGATAGCAGATTGTAGCTTTCCAATCGACAATTGTTCATGTCGAATAAAGCCAATGCCTCGAGATTCGTCCGCGACAGATTGAAGCAACGCCCTGAGTTTTCGCTATTTCCGTAGCGAAAAGTAGGCATTGTTGACAATGCCTTAAGCCGCATTGGGCTTACGAGAGAGGCTGAGTCGCGATCCGATTTTTGCTCCAACACAAACGACAAAAATAATCGCGACAAGGTACCACAAGGGGCTTCGGGCATAGTAGCCCGCTTCCTGAAAGCTCAAGGTGTCGATGGTTTTTCCCTGCGGCAATTCAGTAGGGTCCGAGTAGGAGGTAACCAACAAGCTCAACAGCCCTAAAAAGACCAGCATCCCAAGCAAGACCTGAAGCCCTTTGGCGTGGTCTTTGCCAGCGAGTTTGGTGGTCAATGCCCCAGCCGCCATGGCAGCAATGCATCCGCACGCGAGTTGTAGCATCGACCACCCTAAACTGGCTTGATTGGTCTCCCGGACAAAAGCGAACCTCGGGCCAAGTCCAAACCAGGTTGCAGCCACCCCGGAGATGCTGATAGCCACCAGCAAGATGTAGCCAGCCACCGCGGATAGGATTGCGCGAACCATAGGTAATTTCCAGTTCCAGTACTCGAAGGCCAACGTTGGAGACCGTGGGTTTTTCATAGGGTTTGGCCGGAACCTACGCACGGTAATTTCTGTACCTTAGACTGATGGACACCGTAGACTGATGGACACCGTAGACCAATAAAAACCGTACCAATCGACCAACCGTTCGAAGCGATCGACCAGGGGCTTCGCAGTTTCCAGAGTAAAGCCGGCTGCCGGTCGACGCAAGCTCCGGCGTTTTTCTCGGGTAACGCATCGGAGAAATTCAGTTTTTTCAAAGATTCTCGAGGGGGCTTGTGGCCGTCGGTGACTGCGTTGTTTGTGGAAAACTTGCCCCAAATTACTAGACCCTCCTGACCCGCTGGTTCATAATTCCGGTTCAGGTTGGGACGAGCCGTTTGGACCTGCCCGACGGGGATGTCTGCGAGGAACAAATCGGTTGTAACGATTTGACTCTTTGCGGTTTCCATTTTCGGTCCCCTTTCGCAAGGTTGCGCGGGTACTGGCAATCTAGGATTCCCAAGACTTGCCAGAGTGCCAGACTTGCGGACGTACCGATTTGTCGGACGTGTCGAAGCTTTCGTATCCTCGAGTGCCCGACTGCAAAAACGTTCGTTTGAATTTTGTCCGTCGTTGGATTTCATCGTCGTAACAACTTTGTTCTGTCAATCTTTCATGGAATCATCGAATGAGAAGTGATCGAAGATCATCTGTGATTCGAGGACTCGCGCTCAGCGTAGCGATGGGCCTCGGGTTAACGCCCAATGTCGGCCGCTCTCAAGACGCCGCCGCGCCCGCTCCGG
Source organism: Planctomycetota bacterium (assembly GCA_016872635.1). Classification (GTDB taxonomy): domain Bacteria; phylum Planctomycetota; class Planctomycetia; order Pirellulales; family Pirellulaceae; genus JBKCUI01. Next base: position 1,727 of record VGZN01000442.1, read on the forward strand.
AATATCCACCGTTCGAAAAGGTGGTGGAAGGCTACACCAAAGTCGATTCCAAATCGCCCGACCGAGGAGCACTCTGCAACATTTGGACCCGCGAGAAAGACGGCCAAGTGCTCCTGGAGCTCCCCAAGGATTTCGCGACGAAGAAGTACTTCATCGCATTGACCGTGAGCAGCGGAGATAAATTCGCTGGTCTCCAGGCAGGCGATTACTACGTCTATTGGCGGATGTACAACAAACGCCTTGCGTTGATTCTCCCCGAGGTCGGTATTCGCTCCAACGGCGAACCTGAATCGAAGTCCTCGGTCAAGCGATTGTTCACCGACACGGTTCTGCTCGATGTGCCCATCGTGACGATGGTTCCTCGCGGTGGCCCAATGATCGACGCCGATGCACTCTTCGTCGGACAAGCTTCCAAGTTTTTTGGCTCGTCGATACGCGTTCAAGATCCACAACTGACCAAGATTGTGAAGGCTAAGCCATTCACCAAGAACACGGAACTGGCTTTCGAAGTGGTGACCGCCGGTGGCAAACTCCAAACGATTCACTACTCCTACAGCGAAGTTCCCGAAGACAACGGGTATCGTCCCCGCAAGGCCGATCAACGCGTTGGATACTTCGTCACCAATTACACCGATTTGGGTAGCTATGACGATGACAAGAAGAGGGTTCGATATATCACCCGTTGGCGATTGGAAAAGCGGGATCCGAACCTAAAGGTTAGCCCACCGGTGACACCGATTCGGTTCTACATCGAGCACACCACTCCAGTTCGCTACCGACGCTGGGTGAAGCAAGGGATTGAGTATTGGAACAAGGCCTTCGAAAAGGTTGGGTTCTCCGATGCGATCGAAGTCCTTTACCAAGATCCTCGGTCGCCAGACACGATGGACCTCGATCCAGAAGATGTCCAGTACAACTTCATCCGATGGCTCAACAACGACGTCGGTACAGCGATCGGACCGAGCCGTGTTCATCCGCTCACCGGCGAAATCCTCGATGCCGACGTCGTTCTGACCGACGGCTGGATCCGCCACTTCAACTTCCAATACCACGACATGATGCCGGATCTGGCAATGGAAGGTATGAGCGCCGAAACGTTGACTTGGTTGGGTTCTCACCCCAATTGGGATCCAAGGCTGCGATTGGCACCAAGCGCGAATCAAAAGTTCCTGCAAGGTGTCCTCGCTGCTCAATCCCGTTTACCTTACGCAGCGCACCCGCTGACACGCGTCGATTCCAAGCTGATGGGTGACCAGCAATTCGATGGTTTGGTCGGTCGCACCAGCCAAGTCAACGGATTCTGCGCCGCAGCGTTCGGCAAGCAAATGGATATGTCGATGGCCCGACTCGCCCTCGACCTGATGGACGAGAACGGTCAGTTCCTGGCCGAACAAGAGCCAGCGGCTCCCGGTACTGCCAATCCAGGTGCTGCCAAGCCTGAGGACAAGAAGCTAGAAGAGAAGAAGCCTGAGAAACCCAGAGAAGACCTTCTCGACGGAATGCCAGAATCTTTCATCGGACCACTTTTGGCCGAGTTGGTTGCCCACGAAGTCGGACACACCCTCGGGCTGCGTCACAATTTCAAGGCTTCCAGCAATTTGTCCCTCAAGGAAATCAATTCCAACGCGGTCAAAGGTCAAAAGACCATCGCTACCTCGGTGATGGACTACTTGCCAATCAATATGCCGTACCAACTCGAAAGCGAAACCCGTGGTGATTACACCATGATCGGTATCGGGCCCTACGACTATTGGGCGATCGAGTATGGATACAGCCCAGAGGAAGCCAAGCTACCGGAGCTTCTCAAGCGATCCAGCGAACCTGAGCTTCAGTACGCAACCGACGAAGATACCAGCGGCCCAGACCCTCTCGCACGCCGCTACGACTACTCGAAGGATCCTCTCGATTATTGCGAAAATCAAATTCGTTTGATCAAGCTGTATCGAGACCGATTGCTTGATAAGTTCGTGAAGGACGGAGACAGCTGGAGCAAGGCTCGACGCGGTTACGAGTTGACCTTGGGCGAACAAACGAAAACCGTCAGCATGATGGCTAACTGGATCGGTGGAGCTACCGTGAACCGCGATAAGAAGGGTGATCCAGGCAACCGCCAATCGCTCATTCCAATCCCAGCGGAACAGCAACGCAAAGCGCTCGATTTCGTGATGCGAAACGCATTCCGCGATGATTCGTTCGGGTTGAACAATGCGATCCTCAGCCGACTGACCGTCGACAAGTGGATCGATGAAGGGGTTCGCTCCATGGGCGAATCGACCTTCCCTGTCCACGATCGTATCTTGGGTATCCAAGCCAGCACGCTGACGATGTTGATGAACCCAACCACCCTCCGCCGCGTGTACGACAACGAGCAATTGGTTCCCAAGGACCAAGACGCGTTGACCCTACCCGAGATGCTGGACAAGGTTCAGAACGAAGTTTGGTGGGAATTGGCCGGTCAAGCGGAAGGTGAAGTCTCGGCTCGCAAGCCACGAATCAGCTCCTGGCGACGCAATCTCCAACGCGAGTACCTTGAGCGATTGATCGATCTAGCGATCCCAACTGGCTCCAGCGCAGCAAAGCCGATCACCTCGTTGGCCTTGATGCAACTCAAGGAAGTCAAGCGAAAGATCGATACAGCTCTCGGCGGACCAGGTCTCGATCCCTATTCGATCGCTCACCTGACCGAGTGCCAGACCCGAATTTCCAAGGCTGTCGATGCGATCTACATCTACAACCAACCGGAACTCAGCGGTGGTGGCGGATTCATGATCTTCAATCAAGATCTTGTTCCTGTTGCACCAGTAGCTGTTCCCGCATCGGTACCTTCAAACTCCGATTCTTCGAACGGAATGGAAGGCCAAGAATAGTCCGATTGGGCTTGATCTATAAAAAACTAGCAAGGGATGCCAACCGGGCATCCCTTGCTTCGTCT